>JAHEOG010000191.1 GCA_018609925.1 Gammaproteobacteria bacterium | reverse complement strand
CGGCATCAGCAGGCGGGCCGGCATCGGCTGGCGGTCCGGCGTCGCTGGGTGGGCCCGCGGCCTGAACCGACGCGGCGAAGGTCCAGATCAAACCTGCGCCGAGAAGGGGCAGGTATCGGCTCCGAAAGGGGGATAACATGGGGAACTCCTGTGGACAGGTCGGGAAGCAAGGGCCGCTTGGGGGAACCCTCGCGGTGGGTACTTCCCCTTGAGACGATAGAAGCCCCTCCCCGGGTTCCCCGCCGTCTTCAGGAAATCTCCTCGATCAGCGCGGGATCGTCGTTCTCCGGGCTGTTCACCCGCCGGCTCACCGGCACCGCCTCCATGGCCTCGGCGGGATAGGGGTGCAGCAGCGGCAGCAGGGGCTCAGGCTCGGTGACATCGGGATCGAGCCAAAGGGCCCAATCGGACGGGTTCACCACCACCGGCATGCGGTTGTGGATGGGGGCCATCAGCTCATTGGCCTCCCCCACCACGATGGCGTAGCTCTCCATGACCCGGGCCTCGCCCTCGATCTCGCCCTCCCAACGCTCCCACAGCCCGGCGAAAGCCATAGGCTCGCCCGAGCGCAGGCGGATCCAGTGGGGCCGCTTGGGACCGTCCGGCTGGGCCTGCCACTCGTAGAAGCCGTCCGCCGGCACCAAGCAGCGCCGGCGGCGGAAGGCCACCTTGAAGGCCGGCTTCTCGGTAATGGTCTCGGCCCGGACATTGATCATGGAGTACTTGCGGGCCGTCTCCCGCGGGTCCTTGGACCAGAATGGGATCAGCCCCCAGCGCAGAGTCGCAAGCTCGCGGTCCTCCGGACCGGGCTCGCGGCAGACGAGGCCGTTTTGAGTAGGGGCCAGGTTGTAGCGGGGCCCGGGCTCCGGCGCCCGGGGCTCGGCCCCGAAGCGCTCGGCCAGCTCGGACTCTGGAGTGAACAGACCGTAGCGGCCGCACATGCGGGCCTCCCGACACTGGTTTGCGGATTGAGGATCTCGACCGAATTGGACCGTGCGAGAGGCGGCCTAACGCCCGAGGAGCTCACTCACCGCGGCGTAGCCCCGGGAGGCGAGCATGCGCCCGGCGGCGTCCACCGTGTCCGGGTCGCTGCCGATGCCCAGCCCTTCCACCCAGCGGTTCATGAGGTTGAAGAAGCCGGTCACAACCGCCGCGTAGGTCACCGTCGCCTCGTCCCAGCCGGCCTCCAGGATAGCGTCCACGTCCCTCTGATCCACCTCGGCCGGGGTCCGATTCAGCTTGTCGGCGTAGGCCAGCACCGGGCGCAGGGCCGGGCGCACCGCGCCCCACTCCGGGTCCGCGATCATCTCCGCCACATCCGGCGCCGTTTCGTCGAGGTAGGCCAGGGTGCGGGCGTGGGAGTCCCGACAATAGTCGCAGCCGTTCTGCGCGGAGACGTAGGCGGCCATCAGCTCCCGATCCGCCGGCCACAGGGCGCACTCGCCGCGCATCAGGGTCTCAGCGAAGCGGTGGATCGGTTCGGCCAGCTCGGGGTGGGCCTGGAAGGCGTTCACCAGGGTGGCGTCGGGCATGGTGGGCAGATAGCTCATCAGGCAAGGTCCTCGTGGCGGGATGGGAAAAGGGCTCGCCGGACCCAGCCCGGGGCCCACCATCCCGTACCCCACAGCCGGGCGCGGAGATTCTAGGGCGGACGGGGTCCCGACCCGGCCGGGGAAGTCAACCCCGGCCCGCCCGCCGGATCCGGAAAAGCCCCGGAACCACCATGGGGACCCGGCGCTGGTAGTCCCGGTAGGGCTCACCGAAGGCCCGGGCCAGCTCCCGCTCCTCCAGGATCAGCCCGAGGAAGATGTAGCCGGTCATGGCCGCGGCGAACAGCAGGTGACCGGCGCTCATCTGCGGGATGGCCCAAAAGGCGACCAGAAAGCCGAGCATCAGGGGGTGGCGGACGATGCGGTAGAGCCCCGGCGTCTGGAACTTGGGCCGCTCGAAGGCGTGGTCCCGGAAGTGGCACCAGACCTGGCGCAGGCCGAACAGCTCGAAGTGGTCGATCAGGAAGGTGGAGACCAGGACCAGCACCCAGCCGCCGGCGAAGGCGGCCCAGAGAATCCCCTGCCCGATCACCGACTCCACCGACCAGACCGTACCCGGCAGGGGCTGCCAGAAGAGGTAGAGCACGATCAAGGCCAGGCTGGAGACGAGCACGTAGGTGCTGCGCTCGGCCGCCGGCGGCAAGAACCGGGTCAGCCACCGCTTGAACCCGGGCCGCGCCATGACGCTGTGATGGACCGCGAATAGGGCCAGCAGCAGGAGATCGACCACCACGGCCGCGGCCGTGCCGGAGACGGCTGTGGCCGACCAGTCCCGGGACACCGCGTCCACCGTCCGAGGCACCGGGAAGTCCCCGAGGAAAGCGATCAGGTAGAGAAAGGTGAGGAAGAAAACCCCGTAGCTGACCAGCCCGTACACCAGGACAGCGCTTCGTCCCATGGTCTTACCCTCCTCGCGGGCGAGGGCTCCTACCGAAGGGATCCGTGCCGCGAAAGCCCAAGGGCCAAACGTCCAACGTAGCAGAAAAGGGACGCCCACGGGTCACCCGGGAACCCGGGCCAAACGATGCGGGGGTCCCCCGGTTATGGCCCCGCGTATACCCGATTGACTTCCCTGGCCGCGGCACCAATGAAGGCCGCCTGGCAGACGATTGCAGCCGGGGCCGCCAGGGCCGCTGCGAACGGAACAAGCGAAGTGAGCCAGAGGCCGCAGGTCCAATTGGCCAGGGGACGAATCCTCGGCCCGGTTTCCCTTCCCTGATCCGCCCGGTAGCGCTCCCAATGGGTGACCCATCCTGGCAAGGCGACAAACTGCCAGGCCAGGTGGATCAAGGGTAGCCCCATTACCGCCGTGACGGTTCCGGGGAAATAAGGGCGGTAACGGGGCGGAATGCGGGCCCAGATTTGAAAGATGAAGAAGAGGCTGACCACGCCAGCCAGGGTGGAGGCCACGATTACCAAGGTTATAAGGAGCAGAAACGTACTGCTTCCCTGAGGCGAGGGGCCCCACCCCAGTGCCAGGACGACCGGAATGGACGAGTAGGCACCGAGATAGGGAAGGATATACCGCTTTCGTCCCATGGGCCGCTCGATTACCCGTCCGGGGCCTATGCTGGGTGCGGGGAAGCGCAGCCCTCCCGCGGCTCCGGCAACCACGGACACCGGACCCAGCAACGAGACCCAGAAGAAAGGCAAGAAATGATCAAGCTGGGCGTAGTTGGTCCCGCTTGCATCCACCATGAAAGGGAAGACCCGGGTCAATAGGCCTCCCGCCACCGGAAGGACCAGGGCGCAGAGGCTCGTCCACAGGGCGACCCAATCCAGACGAAGCAGGAACAGGGCCAGAGCGGACAGATACAAGAGGATACCCACCCAGGCCAGACCGGCAGGATTGAGCAGTAGCAAAGGCAGCCAGCCCGTGGTGGCAACCTCCAAGCCGTTGATAATGCTGGTGGAACCATCGAGGACCCGGGGATCTCCGGGAGCAGAGTGGTCAACGGACAGGTCGGTAATGACCGCGCCGGGCTCGGTGAGCGACCAGCCGTAGACCGCCAGTCCGGCGAGGACGAGCAGGACGCGTACGTAGTAGGCCATCGAAGTCCCCCTTTTCTGGAATCCTGATCCAGAAGGGCCAAGGGGACCACGTCCGCTTCGCGGACACAAGCCTACCCCCGGAGTCCAGCCACAGCGCCCCCTGTCCAATGCCAACGGCCGGGCCCGAAACGGCCCTTACCCATTCCCGCGACCTTGGATCCGCCATGCCCAACACCCACAACCTGGTCGTCGGCTACGTCCTGTGGATCTTCGGGTTCATGGGCTCCCACCGCTTCTACTACGGCAAGCCCGTCACCGGCACCCTATGGTTCTTCACCCTGGGGCTGCTGCTGATCGGCTGGATCGTGGACCTGTTTCTGATCCCCGCCATGGAGAAGACGGCGGATCATTACTACACCGCGGGCCGCAAGGACTACACCATCGCCTGGGTCCTGCTCACCTTCCTCGGGGTCTTCGGCGTCCATCGCTTCTACCTGGAGAAGTGGATCACCGGGATCGTCTACCTGCTGACAGGTGGGCTCTTCCTGCTGGGCGTACTCTACGACTTCTGGACCCTGAACGGGCAGATCGACGAGGTGAATCAAGGAAGATAGGTAGGACGGCTGCCGTATCCTTTTGCTAGGTTGGGCGAACGCTTCCCCAACCCTTGGACGACGTGGTTGGACCGGACGAGCCTCATCGAAAAGTTCCGCGGCCTGACCGTCTGGAATGAGGGCGGGAAGCGCGCGCCGCACAAGCCGTTGCTGGTGCTGCTGGCCCTGGGGTACCTGCAGCGGGAGGGCCGCTGGGAGCTTGCCTATACCGAGATCGAGGCGCCCTTGCAGAAGCGTTTCGCCGATTTCGAGGCGGCCGTGGAGCGGGTCCGAAGCCATCTGCGCAACGGATCCCCAAAGCGAACCGACCCAGCGTTAGTGTCCGGGCTATTGGACCTCACGGGGGCCTTTTGCCGTAGAACCCACGGGCGTTGCGGGCTGCACATTGTACGTGCCGGCCATTCGGATATCTCGACTCGGCCCCGGACCGCCCGGGGGCCGGTCTTGCGCTTGGGGTTCCCAAAAGGAATCACTTGGGGGACAGTAACCGGACGGTTTCCGGCCAAACTCCGAAGAAAGGGGTAAGCCCATGAGCGGTTTCCTGGACAAGGAGCGCACCGTCGCCGAGCCGGGCTTCAACCGCTGGCTCATACCGCCGGCCGCCCTGGCGATCCACCTGTCCATCGGACAGGTCTACGCCTTCAGCGTATTCAATGAGCCCCTAACACGGGTCATCGGGGTCACCGAGTCCGTCCCGGCGGACTGGAAGCTGACCACCCTCGGCTGGATCTTCAGCATCGCCATTGCAGTCCTCGGCCTGACCGCGGCCTTCGGCGGACGCTGGCTTGAGCAGGTCGGCCCCCGCAAGGGCATGGTGGTGGCGGCCACGGCCTGGGGCGGCGGCTTCCTGATCTCCGCCCTCGGCGTCTGGGTCCACTCGGTGTGGCTGCTCTATCTGGGGTACGGGGTGTTCGGGGGAATCGGACTGGGCTTCGCCTACATCTCCCCGGTCAAGACATTGATCCGATGGTTCCCCGACCGACCGGGAATGGCCACGGGAATGGCCATCATGGGCTTCGGGGGCGGGGCGATGATCGGCTCGCCCCTGGCCGTGAACCTGATGGATTTCTATTCCGGCCCGGAGACGGTCGGGGTGGCCGAGACCTTCGCCACCATGGGAATCCTGTACTTCCTGCTCATGATGTTCGGCGCCCTGATCGTGCGGGTCCCCCGGGAGGGCTGGGCGCCCGCCGGCTACGATCCGAGCAAGGCGGCGACTGGCAAGCTCCAGACCGACGGCCACGTCCACGTCGACCAGGCACTGAAGACGCCGCAGTTCTGGCTGGTCTGGGCCGTTCTGTGCCTGAACGTGACCGCCGGGATCGGAGTGCTCGGCCAGGCCTCCGTGATGAGCCAGGAGATGGTCGGTATCTCGGCCTCCGCCGCGGCCGGCTTCGTCGGCCTGCTGAGCTTGTTCAACATGATCGGCCGGTTCTTCTGGGCCAGCCTGTCCGACTACATCGGGCGCAAGGCCACCTACACCACCTTCTTCGTGCTCGGCATTCTGCTGTACAGCCTGGTTCCCACCATCGCCAACTGGGGCGTGGTGGGCCTGTTCGTGCTGGCCTACATGGTCATCATCAGCATGTACGGGGGCGGCTTCGCCACCGTCCCGGCCTACCTGCGGGACCTGTTCGGAACGGAGCACGTCGGCGCCATCCACGGCCGCCTGCTGACCGCCTGGTCCGTGGCCGGAATCCTGGGCCCCGTGCTGATCAACTACCTCCGTGAGTTCCAGATCCAGGCGGGTGTGGCCCCGGCCCAGGCGTACTCGCTGACCATGTACATCATGGCCGCGCTGCTCGGCGTGGGGCTGGCGTGCAACCTCGCCATCGGGGCGATGCACCGCCGCCACCTGATGTCCCCCGAGCAGCTGGCCTTCAAGTAACGGTCCGTAAGAGGTGGGGAGAGAGCCATGAGCAACGATTCCGACCGCCGGCAGGACACCAATTCCGAGCCCGTGAACCCGGCAACCGGCAGGCTGATCCTGTACTGGCTGGTGGTCCTGATCCCGCTCGGCTACGGGGTCTACAACACCCTGCTCAAGTCGGTCCCGCTCTTCGGCGGCTGAGCTGGGACACAGCGGTTGGGCGGCAGGGATGGGAGGTAGACTCAACCTGGGATCGCAACAGCCCTAACCCTGGTAGGGTTTGGGCTTATGAAGCAGGACCATACGAAGCTAACGCTTGAGGAGCGGATCACCCTCTTCCGCATGCTCCAGCAAGATTGCTCCCAATCCGCAATCGGCGAGGCCCTTGGCCGCCATCGCTCCACCGTCAAGCGGGAGCTGGATCGGAACACGCCCAAAAGTCGTCCCTATTTGCCGGAGGCTGCCCACCGCTCGGCGAATGCCCGCCGGTTTCGCGGCAACCGGTGCACTCGGAACGAGGACCTGGCCGTTTACGTGGAGAACCGCCTGGAGTGGGGCTGGTCCCCCGAGCAAATTGCAGGCCGCATGCGCCTGGAGGGGCATCCGGACGCCGTCAGCCACGAGGTCATCTACCGGTTCATCTACGCTAGCAGCCGAGGCCGCCGCCAGAAGCTGCACAAGCGGCTGGGGCGGGGCAAAGCCTGTCGGGGCTATCGCTGTCCCAAACACCCCCGGGGCAGCCGGATACCGAACATGCGCTCCATTCACCAGCGCCCGCAGCCGGCCAATGACCGGCGCGAGTTCGGCCATTGGGAGGCGGACAGCATGGACTTCCGCAACCAGAAGCGGCCCCTGCTGACCCTCACCGAGCGCAAGACCCGCTTCGCCCGAGCGGCGGAGCGTTTGGACCGGACCGCCGAGGCCGCAACCGCCGCCCAGACCGGCGTGTTGGGCAAGCTACCCACGCATGCTCGACGCAGCGTCAACTACGATCAGGGCAGCGAGTTCACCGGGCATGAGCAGGTGGCGGAGGCCGTCGGACTGACCACCTACTTTTGCGATCCCCATGCCCCTTGGCAGCGGGGCGCCATCGAAAACGTCAACCGCTGGCTCCGGCGGGACCTGCCCCGCAAGGTACCGCTGGAAGACTACACGCCCGACGACCTGGACGATGCCCTGTGGCTCTACAATAAAACCCCGCGTAAGTGCCTCAGTTACTGGACCCCCTGGGAGGCCTTTACCGAAGAACTAACGGCTGTTGCGGTTGCACATTGAACGTGCCCCCTCCTGAGTCTCGTTTGCCCGAAGGCTCGCTTCGCAACCGCTGGCGTTGACGCCGGATATTCGGGAATTGAGACCCCACCTACAGTCTCTTCCCAAGTACTCCTCGAAGTTGCT
>JAHEOG010000190.1 GCA_018609925.1 Gammaproteobacteria bacterium | reverse complement strand
GTCGCTGCCCTCCTCCGGGTTGGGGGTGGTCAGGAGCTCCTCCCCGTAGAAGATGGAGTTGGCCCCGGCGAGGAAGCACAGGGCCTGCTCACTATCGCTGAGGGAGAGTCGGCCGGCGGCTAGGCGGACGTAGGAGCTGGGCAGGTGAATGCGGGCAGCCGCCACCGTGCGGGCGAGCTCCAAGGCCTCCACGGGGCCGTAGCGGTCACCGGTCGGGGTCCCGGGAATGGGCACGAGGTTGTTGATGGGCACGCTACGCGGCGGCGGATCCAGGGCGGCGAGCTCGGCGATCAAGGCGGCGCGGTCCCAACGGCTCTCCCCCATGCCCAGGATGCCCCCGCAACAGATCCGGATGCCCGCCCCCTGGACCTTCTCCAGGGTATCGAGGCGGTCCTCATAGGTCCGGGTACCGATGATCTCCCCGTAATGCTCGCGGGAGGTGTCCAGGTTGTGGTTGTAGAAGTCCAGTCCGGCCTCCGCCAAGCGCTCGGCCTGTCCCTCTCGGAGCATGCCCAGGGTGGCGCAGGTCTCCAAGCCCAGGGCCTTGACCCGGGCCACCATCTCCGCCACCCGCTCGAGATCACGGTCGCGCGGCCCGCGCCAGGCCGCGCTCATGCAGAAACGGCTCGCCCCGGCGTCGCGGGCAGTCCGCGCCTGCTCGACCACATCATCGGGGTCCAAGAGGTCCTGCCCCTCCACTCCGGTATGGTAGCGCGCCGCCTGGGCGCAATAGCCACAGTCCTCGGGGCAGCCCCCCGTCTTTATCGACAGCAGGGAGCTCACCTGCACCGCCTCGGGTCGGAAGTGGCGGCGATGAACGCCCTGGGCCTCGTAGATCAGGTCGTGGAAGGGACGCTCCAGTGTTGCCAGGACCGTGTCGGCGGAAGGGGGCTGCGCCATGGGAGGACCTCGCGAGTTGGGAGGACCGAACCTAGCGGCGGGCACCGGACCTGTCAATGCGTGGCCGCGGGCTCTGGACGCGGGGCCTCCCCTGACGGAAAATAAGCCCGGCTTCACCGGCGCTGGTCCGGTAACGGAACGGTTTGGCCTCCCGGTTCGTGGAGCCCGGTTAAGCCCCCGGTTTGGGAGCGCCCGCTCCCGGACCGGAGCCATCCGTGCCCGTGCGCCAAGGTAGAGCCCCATGCGCCACCCCGCCCTTTGGATCCTCCTAGCCCTTGCCGGTGGCTTGGTGCTGCCCTCCACCCAGGCCACCGCCGAGCCTCTGCAGTGGGGCGGCTGCAGCTTCGTCGAGTCGGCCGTTTTGGACCCCCTGGTGGATCCCTATCGGGTTAAGACCGGGGTCCCCGTGCAGGTCCGCGACGGGGGCCCGGGGTACGGGCTTCGGGGAACTGCCGGCGGGGAGCTGGACGTGGGCGGCGCCTGCCATCCGGCCCTGGCCAACGGCCCGGACCTCGAGGGGGAGCTGGTGCATGTGGCCTGGGAAGCCCTGGTCCCCATCGTGCATCCATCCAATCCGGTCGAGGAGCTCAGCCTGGCCGAGCTGCGCGGCATCTTCCGCGGGGAGATCACCAACTGGAAGGAGGTCGGTGGAGACGACCGGTTCATCGTGGTAGGCCACCGGGCGCGGCCCAGCTCCGGACCGGGCCGGGCCTTCCGGGAGCTGGCCTTCGAAGAGCCCCTGGCTCTCGAGGACCTGCCCTCCGGCCTCGGCCGGCAAACCACTGCCGAGCTGGAGTCCGCGGTGGCCAACCTGGATAACGCCATCGCCGTCACCAGCATGGCCCGTGCGCGCCAGGAGCAGGTGAAGGTCCTTCGCCTCGAGGGCCTCGAGGCCAGGGCGGAGGTTGTCGCAGAAGGACAATATCCCCTTTTTCTCCCCCTGTACCTGGTACTTCCCAACGGTGCCGAGGCCAAAGTGGAGCGGTTCGTTGACTTCGTGCTATCGGACCAGGGCCAACGCCTGCTAAAGAACCACGGGACAGTGACCCCTTCCATGGGAGAAGCTCTGGACAAGCCCTGGGAGGCCGGGGCCGCGCGCCGGTAACGAACCAGCGAGCTTTCCCCAAGGACATTCGCCATGGGCCATCGCCTCTCACGCATCTACACCCGGACCGGCGATCAAGGGGGCTCCGACCTCGGCGACGGGACCCGGGTAACCAAGGACCACCCCAGGCTCCAGGCCTACGGGGAGGTGGACGAGCTGAACAGCCAGATCGGGCTGGTCAACGCCCATGCTCCACCCGAGGCGTTTCAGAAGCTCCTGGTAAGGGTCCAGCACGACCTCTTCGATCTGGGGGCCGAGCTGGTGGTACCCGGCTATGAGGCCCTGCCCGCGGATCGGATCGCGGCCTTGGAGGAGCGTATCGACGAGCTCAATCGGGAGCTGGGGCCCCTGCAGGAGTTCATCCTACCGGGGGGCTCCCTGGCGGGGGCCCAGGCCCACATCGCGCGCACCGTGTGCCGGCGAGCGGAGCGGGCCGTCTACGCCCTGGGCCGGGATGAGGAGGTCTCCCTTCCGCCTCTCACCTATCTCAACCGTCTCTCGGATCTGTTGTTCGTGGTGGCCCGTGCCATCAATCAGCACAGCGGCAGCGGTGAGGTCCTATGGCAGCGGGGGTCCACAGGCAAGACGAATGGAGGCTCCACCTAGCCGGAACGGGTGGTTGGGGAGGCGCCGCCCTTTCCTTGCTCCTCCACGCCAGTCTCGAAGCGGTCGAGCATTCCGCTTAAAGCGGTGCCCAGCAAGCCCTCCAGGCCCTCCACAATGACACCAACGCGATTGCTTTCGGCCTCCCGCACGTGATGCTCGCTTACCCGAGCCACCACCTCACCGCTGGAGGCCTCCATCAGTGTGGCGATAAGATGCACCCGCAGCTTCGGGGGCTCATTGGAACCGTTCGGGTACTCGGCTTGTAAATCCCGGATTGCGGCCACGATCCGGTAGCGAGCGGGAGTCCGCCCCCAAGCGGTGGCACCCCAGCGAGCCTCCACTCCATCGGCGAGGTAGTCCTGGAGAAGATCCGACAGCGAAGCCGACCAGCGGACATTGGCGAGGTGATCGACCCGCCCACCCTCTCGCAGGACAGCAATACGGTCCGAGGCCAACCGGGCCGGCAGCAGGACCTCGCCGACCCGGAAGGCCGCCTCCGTGGGGAGCTGCTCCGATGGGTCGAATGCCGGCGGCTCAAGGGTGTAGCGCTCCGGAGGGGGAGCCGATTCGGGAAGGTAAACGCAGCCCGCCAGCAGCAGGCATACCAGCGTACAGAGGCTCTTGGGGAGCGTCATTCGGGCACTTCCATCCCCGCCTCCTTCGGCGGATAGAGGATCTGGGAGGGATTGCGCTCAAGCGCCCGAACCAGGCTCCGGACATCCGAGAGGGTTCGGCGACCCTCACCCAGGAAGAGGCTCAGCTCCTCCAGCCCCTCGCTAGCGAAGCGATCCACATTGTCCTCGTTGTCGGCCACCAGGCGGTTCAGGCGCTCGCTCAGTGACCGAACCTGGATCAAGGTCCGCTCCGCCTCGGGGATGAGCTCTCCGGTGGCCCGGAAGGTGGTGCGCGCCTCCCCCGCCGCCGCGTCCAAGTTGGTTAGAGCCGAGTCGGCCCGCTCCACTGTAGTGCGCAACTCACCGGCAGCTACATCGACGCTGGCAAAGGCCGAGTCGACCTGCTCCATAGTATTACCGGTTTGCTCTACAACCTCGGAGGATTGATCCATCAGCCGATCCGCCCGGTTCGAAAGCTGGTTGAGATCCCCGGACAGCTCCGCGGTGTTGGCCAGGATCGCCTGAAAGTCCCGGACAGCCTCCTCGCTCAGGAGCCCTTCCACCCGGTTGGCGATTCGCCCGACCTGATCGCCTACCTTGGGCAGCTCCGCCATGAGGCGATCCAGGGGGGACGGCTTGGACGGGATGACCGGATACCGCTCCCCCGGGGGCTTCTCCGGGGGCGGTCCGGGCTCCTCCGTGGTCAGCTCGATGTAGGAAACCCCCGTAATCCCCTGGGGCAGGACCTGGGCCACGGTGTCCTTGCTCACTGGGGTCGTGGGCTGGACCATGATGTCCACCCGCACCGATTCGGGAGCCTCCTCCTGCAACCGAACCTCGACCACCCGGCCCACCTGCGCCCCTCGGTAGCGGACAGTGCCGCCCCCACTGACTCCGCTGACCCCGCCCTCGAAACGGATCGTGTAATACTCGAAGCCGCGGGCCTGATAGCGCCCGGCCTGCCAGGTGGCGAAGGCGGCCAGGCCGGCGAGCAGCAGCAGCACGACGACGCCCACGGCGACATACGGGATATTGCGCTCCATGGCCCTAGACCGTTCTAAGCAGGGCTTCCATACGAGGCCCGTGGAAATAGCTCCGGATCCAGGGATCCGGATGCTGTCTCAGCTCCTCCAGGGTGCCGGCTACCACCTGACCATCCACGATGACCGCCAAACGGTGGCAGACATTGGCCAGTGTGTAGAGGTCGTGGGTTACGATCACGACCGTCAGCTGCAGCGCATCCTGCAGATACTGGATCAGATTATCGAAGCTGTTGGCGGCAATCGGGTCCAGTCCGGAGGTCGGCTCGTCCAGGAACAGGACCTCAGGCTCCAGGGCCAGGGCCCGGGCGAGAGCGGCGCGCTTGACCATGCCCCCCGAGAGCTCCGAGGGGTATTGCTGGCCTGCATAGGGGGGCAGTCCCGCAAGGTGGATCTTTAGCCGCGCCAGCTCGGCGCAGATCTCCGGGGACAGCTCCAAGTGCTCCCGCATGGGAAGCTCCACGTTCTCGAGCACGGTCAGCCCGGAGAACAGGGCCCCCCGCTGGAAGAGCATGCCCCACTGTCGCTGGTACTGGAGCCGTTTGCGGGGAGGCTCCTTCAGGAGGTCGTGGCCATTAAACAGGATCTCCCCGCCCTGTGGTTGGTGCAGCCCCAGGATGCTGCGCACCAGTATGGTCTTGCCGCTGCCCGAGCCGCCCACCAGACCAAGGATCTCCCCGCGATGGATATCCAGGTCCAAGTCGCGGTGTACGACGTGATCCCCGAAGCGGTTGTCCAGACCCCGGACCTGGATGAAAGGGCCCTTATGGAATGCCGGCATCGCCTAGAGCCCCATCGAGGAGGACAGTACGGAAAAGACCGCATCGGCGGCGATGACCATGGCGATCGACTGAACCACCGCCACCGTGGTCAGGCGGCCCACGCTTTCGGCGGAGCCACCCACGTGCATCCCCCAGAAGGTTCCCGTGGTCGCGATCAGGAAGCCGAACACCGGGGCCTTTATGATCCCGAACCAAAAGGTCCAGGGAGTCACCGCGGACTGCACCTGCGCCAGATAGGGCCCCAGGGGCATGTCCAGCAACATGAACGCGGACAGGGCGCCACCGGCGAGGCCCACGACGTCGGCCAGCAGGGTAAGCAGGGGCATCATGAGGACCAGCGCCACCACCCGGGGCAACACCAGCAGCTCGAAGGGGTCGAGGCCGATGGTCTGCATGGCGTCAATCTCTTCGTTGAGCTTCATGGTGCCGTTCTCGGCGGCGAACCCGGAGCCCGACCGCCCGGCAACGAGGATCGCGGTGAGCATGACCCCCATCTCCCTCAGGAGGGTGACCGCCGTGAGGTCGATGGTGAAGATCTCGGCGCCGAAGCGGGCGAGCTGGGTCGCCCCTTGATAGGCCAGCACGATGCTGATGAGGAAGGCCAGAAGGGCCACGATGGGGATGGCCAGCACCCCGGCCCGGTACATGTTCGCCACCATGACCCCGAACCGGAAGCGCCACGGCATGACCAGATTGAAGAAAAAGGTCTCCAGGAGCTGGAGCAGGAAGGAAAAGGCCTGGCCGACATGGCAGATGCAGTAGACGAGCCAGCCACCGATGTTTTCGAGCTGGTCTAGGAGAACGGAGCGGTGCTGGGGCTCTTTGGCTTCCTCGTACTCGGGGAAATCCCCCACCACCTGATCCATGAACCGGGAATGGGCCTGCCGGAAGCCGGTCAGATCGGCCTCGAAACCGCGGGCCTCCAGCGTGCGGGCCGCCTGGTAGAGGACCCAGGCCCCGGAGGTGTCGAGCTTGCCCAGCCCGCTGCACTGGAAGACGACCTTCCGGGTCCCGTCCGTGCTCCCAAACAGGCCCGAGATCCGGTCCTTTAGCTCGGTGACGTTCCCGATCACCCAGTCCCCGGTGACCTTGACCTGAAGCTGGCCGTCACCTGTGTGTTGGAAGGTCAGGAAGGAATCGGCAGACATGGCTCACTCGCGTCCGCGGCGCGCCCCCGCTCCCCCATGGTTAGGAAGGATCGGTCAGGAACTGGGGACCTGGGCGCCCTCCGCAACCAGGTCCGGGAAGGGGGCTCAACGGGAGCCAAACCGGCCCTGAAGGCGGGCAGCCTTGACGGTGTTCTCCAGGACGCAGGCCACGGTCATGGGACCGGTACCGCCCGGAGTGGGGGTAACGGCCCCCGCCACTTCGGCGACGGAGTCGAAATCAACGTCTCCCTGGATGCCACCCTCGGT
>JAHEOG010000189.1 GCA_018609925.1 Gammaproteobacteria bacterium | reverse complement strand
CCAGCTCCCGGTCGACAAAGGCCGCCTTCTCGGAGCCAATGCCGTGCTCCCCGGACAGGGTGCCGCCGAGCTCGAGGGCGGTGTCGAAGATGGCGGACAGGCAGGCCCGGGCGCGGGCCATCTCGTCGCTGTCCTCGGGATCCACCATGAGGTTGACGTGGATGTTGCCGTTGCCGGCGTGGCCGAAGTTGACCACCGTCAGCTCCAGCTCCCGGGCCAGGGACTCCACCCGCCGCAGGAACCCGGCCAGCTCGGTCACCGGCACCACCACGTCTTCGTTGATCTTGAGCGGGGCCAGGGCCTTCACGGCCCGGGACAGGGACTTCCGGGCCCGCCATAGCTCGGCAATCTCTTCGGGATCGGCGCCAGTACGTACCTCCAGCAGGCCATCCCCTTCCAGGAGCTGACCAAGCGCGGCGAAGTCGGCGTCGGCGCCGGCCACTGAGCCGTCGGCCTCCACCATCAGCACGGCCCCGGTGCCCTCGGGCAGGTCGTGCTCGAACCCGGACCGGCGCAGGGCGTCGATGGCAAGGCCGTCCATGAGCTCCAGGGCGGAGGGGATGGCCGCGCCCGCCATGATCCGCTCCACCGCCGCGGCGGCGTCCTCGACGCGGGCGAAACAGGCCCGCGCGGTGCGCTTGACCGCCGGCACCGGCGTCAGGCGCAGGGTGGCCTCGGTGATCAGGGCCAGGGTGGCCTCCGAGCCCACCAGCAGCCGGGTCAGATCGTAGCCCACCACGCCCTTGGTGGTGCGGGTTCCGGTGCGCAGGACCTCGCCGGTGCCGGTCACCGCCTCCAGGCCCAGGACCCAGTCCCGGGTCACGCCGCGCTTGACCGCCCCCGGGCCGGCGCTGTTCATGGCCAGGTTGCCGCCCACCTGGCAGTAGGCGGCGCTGCCGGGGTCCGGGGGCCAGAACAGCCCGTTTTCAGCCGCCACGTCCTGCACCCGCTGGTTGGTGACTCCCGGCTGCACGCGCAGCAAACGGTTGGCCGGATCGCTCTCCACCACGGCGTCCATGCACTCGCAGGCCACCACCAGGGCCCCGGGCACGGGCAGGGCGCCGCCCACGTTGCCGGAGCCCGCCCCGCGTGCCACCACCGGCACGCCGTGGCGATACGCGGTGCGCACCGCCGCTGCCACCTCGTCGGTGGTCCCCGGGAAGACCACCGCGCCCGGGGTGACCGCGCGCGGGGTGTCGTCGGTGGCGTAGAGGGCGAGGGTATCGGGATCGGTGTGGCGGCGGTCCGGGCAGAAGAGCAGGACCAGCTCGTGCACTGCTCCCGGGGGCAGGCCGGAAGACTCGGCCATGGCGCGCTCCTTGTCGCGTCCGGACTCAGCCGGTGTTGCGCTGGCCGGCGGCGATGCCGTTGATGGTGCGCAGCAGCAGGCTCACCCAGCGCTGGCTCTCGTCCTCGGTGAGCTCCGGATCCTGGTAGCGCCGCATCAGCATGAGCTGGATGTGGTTGAGGGGATCGATGTAGGGGTCCCGGCGCTGGATAGAGCGCGCCAGGCGGGGGCTTTCCTCCAGGAGGCCGTCGAGCTGGGCCACCTGCAGGATCCGGTCGCGGGTGCGATCGTACTCGGCCCGGATCTTTCCATAAATTGCCTCGCTGCGCTCGGCGTCGCTGAACAGGGCCGCGTACTGGGCGGCGATGTCCATGTTGGCCTTGGACAGCGACATCTGGATGTTGGACAAAAAGGTGTTGAAGAAGGGCCACTCCCGGTACATGCGCTGCAGCAGCGCCAGGCGGTCCTCGCCGCCCGCGATGAGCTCCTCCAGTGCGGTACCCACGCCGTACCAGGCGGGCAGGGTGTGGCGGCTCTGGCTCCAGCCGAAGACCCAGCCGATGGCGCGGATGGAGTCCAGTGAGCGGTCCTCCTTCTGGCGATGGCTTGGGCGGGAGCCGATGTTCAGGCGGCTGATGCCGTCGATGGGGGTGGCCTCGTAGAAGTAGTCCAGGAAGCCAGGGGTCTCCCGGGTCAGGTCGCGATAGGCGCGCTCGCCGATGTCGGCCAGCTCGGCGAAGGCCTCCAGGAACTCCTCGCGATCCCCGCTTACCTCCTGGACGGTGCAGCGGCTGGCTTCCAGGACCCCGGAGGCCATCACGGTGAGCTCGTAGACCGCCGTCTCCAGGTTGGCGTACTTGCTGGACAGGACCTCGCCCTGCTCGGTGATCTTGATGCCGCCCCGGACGGTGCCCGGGGGCTGGGCGAGGATCGCCTTGTGTGTAGGGGCCCCGCCCCGGGCCACGGTCCCGCCGCGGCCGTGGAAGATACGCACAGTGACGCCGTAGCGCCGGCCCAGCTCGGTGAGCTGGCGCTGGGCCTGGTACAGGACCCACGAGGAGGCCAGGATGCCGCCGTCCTTGCAGGAGTCGGAGTAGCCGATCATGACCTCCTGCTCGTCCCCGAGGGCGGCCAGGAGGCCACGGTAGACGGGGCTCTCCAGCAGACCCGTCATCACGGCCTCGACGTGCTGCAGATCCTCGATGGTCTCGAACAGCGGGGCGACGGAGAGGGCGTTGAACCAGGTCCCGTCGGGATTCTTACCCAGCAGGCCGGCCGACTTGGCCAGCCACAGGATCTCCAGGACGTGGCTGGCGGCCCGCGTCATGGAGATGATGTAGCTGCCGAAGGCCTGGGCGCTGATCTCCCCCTGCATCCCGGCCATGGACCGGAAGACGTCGAGGATGCCGCGGGTCTCGGGGCTGAGCTCCACCTCGCCGGGAAGCAGGGCCTGGCGCTCCGCGATCTCCTCGGTGAGCAGGGCCACCCGCTCGTCCTCCGACAGGCTGGCGTAGGGCGGGACCAGGTCGCCCCGGGCGTTGAGGATCTCCTCCACCGCCTGGGTGTGGCGGCTGGACTCCTCGCGCACGTCCAGCCGGGCCAGGAAGAAGCCGAAGGTCTCCACGATGCGGCGCAGGTCCTTGAGCTCCCGCTCGGCCACGGCGCGGTCGCCGTGGCTGGCCAGGGACTCGGCCACCGAGTCCAGGTCGGCCAGCAGCTCGGTCTCGTCGACGTACGCGTAGTCGCACTCCGCCCCCGGAATCTCGCCGGCCAGCCGGGTCTCGTTGGCGGCGTGGGCGCGCAGCAGGCGCTCCCGGATGAAGCGCAGCTTCTGGCGGTAGGGCTCGTGGAAGTAGCGCTGCTGCAGGCCCCGCGCCAGCCCGGGGAAGCAGCGGCGGTCGTGCTCCAGGCCCTCGTAGAAGGCCTCCGAGGGCCGGCCGAAGCGATCGGAATGGGACAGCACGTGGTGGAGCTGACTGAGGCGGTCCAGGTAGGCCGCCAGGGCCTCGCGTTTGTGGGTGCGCAGGGCCCACGCCATGGTGTCGGCGGTGACGTAGGGGTTGCCGTCGCGGTCGCCGCCGATCCAGGAGCCGAAGCGCAGGATGGGGGGGACCCGCGGGGCCTCGGCGCCGTAGACGGCCTCCAGGGCCTGCTCCAGCCGACGGTAGATGCGCGGAATGGCCTGGAACAGGCTCTCCCGGAAGTAGAACAGGCCGTTGTCGATCTCGTCCTCCACCTTGGGCCGGCGGACGCGCACCTCGTCGGTCTTCCACATGATCTGGACGTCCACGCCCAGGTCGCGCTCCAGGGCCTCCCGGTCGAAGGGCGGCAGCCGGTTCTCGTCGAGGCTCTTTACCTTGAGGAACATGCGGCGCTGGCCCTGGAGCAGGGTGCGCCGCGTGGCCTCGGTGGGGTGGGCCGTGATCACCGGGGAGATGTCGAGATGGTTCAGCAGATCACCGCACTGCTCGGCGGTGATCCCGTAATCCGCCAGCCGGGTCAGGACCTCCTGGAAGCTGTTCTCCCACGCCTCGCCTTCCTGCTCGGTGCGGTAGAGCAGGCGGTGGGTGTGGGCCTCCTCGGCGACGTTGACGATGCGGAAGTAGGCGGAGAAGGCCCGGATGACGTAGGTCAGGGTGTCCGGGTCCAGCTCGCGGATAAAGCGCTCGAGGTCGCTGCGGAGCTGGGGGTCCTCCTCCCGGCGGAGCTGGATGTAGCCCTTGCGCAGGTACTCCACCGCCTCGAAGACCTCGGCGCCCGCCTGGTCCTTGAGCACGTTACCCAGCATCCGGCCAAGGGTCTTGACCCGACCCCGGAGCTCGGAGTCCAGCTGGGAAAGATCGGTTCCGGTCGGAATGGGATGCTCTCCGCGATGCCTGGGAACGGAAAGGGGCCTGAAGGGGCGTGGCCCCCGGGATCGGGCGGTGGCTACCCCTTCTTCAAAAGGAAGGTGTACTCCCCGCCTTCCTCGCTGTGCTCCAGGAGCTCGTCGCCGGACTGGCTGGCGTAGGCCTCGAAGTCCTTGACCGAGCCGGGATCGGTGGCTCGGACCTTGAGGATATCACCGGTGCTCAAGTCCTTGAGGACCTTCTTGGTCCGCAGGATGGGCAGTGGGCAATTCAGCCCGCGGGCGTCGAGCTCTTGATTCGCTTCGGCCATGCACGGTCCTCCCTGTTCCTTCGGCCTCCCCAAGGGAGGTTGACGCCTTTCCGCCCGGGCCTTGCCGGGTGCGGTTACCGCTCCTCCGCCGGGGCCACCGGGTAGCGCTGGGCCCAGGCCTCGATGCCTCCGGCCAAGTGGTAGACCGCGGGAAAGCCCTGCTGGAGGAGGAAGACCCCGGCCTGGGCCGAGCGGATGCCGTGGGCGCAGTACAGGACCACGGGCCGCTCCGGGTCCAGCTGCCCGGTCAGCTCGGGCAGCCGGTGCATGGGGATGTGCACCATGCCGGGTATGACCCCCCGGGGCAGCTCGTCGACGCCCCGAATATCGATGAGCTGCAGGTCCTCGTCGGACCAGGCGCTCAGATCATCCGGGCTCAGCTCGCTCAATTCGGTCATGGCACCTCACCTGGGCTGGGAGCCGGCTTTCCGGCCCGCATCCGTTTCCCCAACCGGTAATTGTACGATCACTGGCCCGGTTTTGGGGATCCCCGATTGCCAGCTCACTCCGAGCTCTAAAGGGGGGAGGCACCGGGGCCCGCCAGCTCCACCGCCACGGGGTCCCCGGCCGCAAAGCCATGGGAGTCGGCCGGCACCACGATGAAGCCCTCCGCCTGGCTGAGGGCGACGATCATCCCCGAGCCCTGCCGTTCCAGGGGCCAGACGCAGAGGGTCCCCTCCCGCCAGCGGAGCCGGGCCGGCACCAGCTCGGTCCGGCCCGAACGGCCCCGCTGGAAGTTGGCGGCGGCGGTGGCGGGAATCCGGGCGGGGGCCCAGGAGCCGCCCTGCCAGCGGGCCTCCGCCGGGAGCAAAAGCTGGCGGGCGGTCACCAGCGCCGAGACCGGATTGCCGGGCAGGCCGAAGAAATGGGCCCTACCCAGCCTGCCGAAGGCGAAGGGCTTGCCCGGCTTGAGCGCCACCTTCCAGAGATCGATCCGGCCCAGCTCGTCCAGCATCGGCCGGACCAGGTCCAGGTCGCCGGCGGAGACGCCGCCGGTGGTAACGGCCAGATCGTACTCCCCGGCCCGCTCCAGAGCGGCCCGCAGGGCCTCGGGCCGATCGGCGACGTCCCCGCCGTCGTCCACGCGGGCGCCGGCCTCGCGGAGCAGGGCCGCCACCGCCGGGCGATTGGAGCTGTAGACCCCGCCGAGGCCCGGCTCCTGACCGGGCTCTACCAGCTCCGAGCCGGTAGCCAAAACCAGGGCCCGGGGCCGGACCCGGACCGCAACCTGCCCCACGCCCGCGGTGATCAGCGCCGAGATCAGCTCGGGGGAGACCCGACGGCCCGCCTCGGCGAGGACGTCCCCCGCGGCCACATCCTCCCCGGCGCAGCGGATATTGCCCCCCGGAGGGGGCACCTCACGGAATCGGGCGCGATCCCCCTCTTCCGCCACCTCCTCCTGGATGACCACCGCGTCCGCTCCGGTCGGCAGGGGGGCACCCGTCCAGATGCGGAAGCAGGCCCCCGACGGCAGGTCCCCGGCGCCTTCTCCGGCGGCCACGGTCCCGGCCACGGGCAGCTCCCCGCCCTCCGGCCCGAGATCCGCTCGGCGCACGGCGAAGCCGTCCATGGCGGCGTTGTCGAAGCCGGGACTCGGGACCCGGGCCCGCATGGCCTCGGCCAGGTACCGGCCCGCGGCCTCCGCGGTAGGCAGCACCTCGGTCTGCGCGGTGGGGTCCACCGCTTCCAGGATCCGCTGGCGGGCCTCTTCCAGAGCAAGCATGGCACCCCCTTGCGGCCGGGACCAGCGCCCGGCGTTCGGGATCGGGGCAATCCCGGAGGATGATGGGCCCTGCACCGCCGACGGGCAAGGCGGTCCGGTCCGGCCAAGGCCAAGCACCTAGTTGCCGGGGAAAGGGGGCCGTGCTAGCGTTTTTCGATCGAACCCCGCTTCTCCGGAACCCCCCGTGAGCGCTGACGAAGATCCCCTCTCCCACTTCGATCCCGAGGGCAATGCCCGCATGGTGGATGTGGGCGAGAAGCCCGTGACCGAGCGCTGGGCCGTGGCCGAGGGCTGGATCCGGATGGAGCCGGCCACCCTGGAGCGCATCCGGAGCGGTCAGGTGGCCAAGGGGGACGTCCTGGGCGTGGCCCGCATCGCCGGGATCCAGGCGGCCAAGCAGACCGGGACCCTCATCCCCCTGTGCCACCCCTTGCCCCTCACCAGCGTGGACCTGGTCTGCGACCATCGGGACGATCCCCCCGCCGTGAGGGTCGAGGCCACCGTCAAGACGGCCAACCGCACCGGCGTGGAGATGGAAGCGCTTACCGCGGTCAACGTCGCCCTGCTCACCGTCTACGACATGGCCAAGGCCATGGACCGGGCCATGGAGATCACGGGAGTCCGCCTGCGCGAGAAGGCCGGGGGGCGCAGCGGGCACTGGCACCGCAACCGCGAGACCTAGCCCGGCGTATGAACTCGTAGCCGCAGGCGCAGCCTAAGCTCCGGATAATCCTTCCATCCGCGCAACCGCTACGAGGCCCATGAGGCAATTGTCTCCTTCCGGGCGTCGGCTCCGGGACGTACCCAAGCTGGTGACTGCGCTGCTGATCGCTTTCGGGATCGGCGGGGCTCCCTGGGCGGCGGCCCAGGATCTGCCCGCCCTCGGCGGCGATGTCGGTGGCGGCCTTACCGCCGCCGAAGAGGTCCGGATCGGGAAGCAGTTCCTGGAACAGGCCCGGAAGCAGCTCGAGTTCGTCGAGGACCCCGAGGTCCTCGAGTATGTCCGCTCCGTCGGTTATCGCATCACCGCCCAGACCGGCTTCCGGGCCTATCCCTTCCACTTCTACGTTGTGAAGGACCCCAGCCTGAACGCCTTCGCCGTGCCGGGCGGGCACATCTTCCTCCACTCCGGGCTGGTGGAGGAAGCGGACTCGGCCGGGGAGCTGGCCGGGGTGCTGGCCCACGAGGTGGCCCACATCACCCAGCGTCACATGGCCCGGCAGGTCTCCGCCGGGCGCCAGACCCAGGTCTCCACCCTGCTGCTGGTGGCGGCCGGGATCCTGGCCGGGATCGGGGGTCAGGGGGAGGCCGCCCAGGGGCTGATCACCGGGGCCGGGGCCTACGGCCAGCAGCAGATGCTGGCCTACAGCCGCTCCTACGAGCGGGAGGCGGACCGGCTGGGCCTGGAGTACCTGACCCGCTCCGGCTTCGATCCCCAGGGCCTGGTCGACTTCCTGAAGAAGCTGCAGCGCTGGTCCGACCTCCAGGGCCGGGCCCCGCCCCCCTTCCTCTCCACCCATCCCCTCACCGGCAACCGCATCGCCGATGTCCAGAACCGGGCGGCCGAGCTCCGGCAGCAAGGCGACACCCCGCTCGGGGAGGAGACCTTCCGCCGCGTCCAGGTCCGCCTGGAGGCGACCACCTCCGGCTCCCCGGCCAAGACCTACCAGCGGTTCCGGGACCGCCTCGCGGAGGACCCCGACAATGAGGCCCTCCGCTACGGCCTGGCCATGAGCGCCCGGCGCACCGGGCGCACCGAGGAGGCCATCTCCCGGATGGAGTCCCTGGTATCCGACTTCCCCGAGACCGTGACCTATCGCTCGACCCTGGCCGAGCTCTACCTGGACGCCCGCCGGACGGAAGAGGCGGTGTCCGAATACCGGGCGGCCCTGGAGCGCCACCCGGGCAGGGCCGAGCTCCGGGAGCACCTGGGCCAGGCCCTCCTCGCCCAGGGCAAGGCGGAGGAGGCGCGCAAGATCCTCCTGGACGTCACCAGGGACTATCCCCAGCGACCCTCGGCCCATCGGGCCCTGGCCCGGGCCTACACCCACCTGGATCTCCCCATACAGGCCCACCGCACCGAGGCCGAGGCCCGCTGGCTGGAAGGCGAGCGGGCGGCGGCGGTGGAGCAGCTCGAGCTGGCCCAGCGCCTGGCCAAGGAGAAGGGCTCGCCCCAGCTGGGACAGATCCAGGCGCGCCTAAAAGAGATCCGCCCTTAGCCGGCTGTTGGCGAACCACTGCGGGGGCCGTGGGCTTCCTTAGAAAAGCGCCAAGGGTGGCTTGAGGCCCGCGGGCGCACCCTCCCATACCCCCCCCTGTTGCCAACCTTGTTCATTCCCGTGCCAGACAGTCCCTCGCCCATTCCCTCGCCGAATGCCTGAAAGGGGACTCGCCGGGATGCTATAGTGGGCCTCGGGTCGCTCCTGTCGGACTCGCCCGCCGCTGGGAGGGCCGGACTCCGGACCAGAGGAGAGGCATGCATGGATCGCCGAGGGCCTTCCCCCAGCCGGGCTATGGCCGCCCTGGGCTTCGGCCTTGCCCTCCTCCTCGCTACGGCACTCACCCAGGCCCGGCCCCACCACCAGCCAACCGGGCCCGATGGCGCCGCTTGGCAGGCCCCCAACGGGCAGGAGGGACCCGGCGTCGAGGGCCAATGCATGGCCTGCCACCGCTCGAGCGAAGGCCACCCTGCTCCCGGGATCGGACCCAGCCTGGTCAGCCTGGAGGAGGCCTCGTTCGGTGGGGCGAAGGGGCCCGACCTGTGGCTGGTCAGGGGCTTCACGCCGACACCCGCTCGGCTCCAGCGGGCCCCTTTGCTGACTCCCGAGGATCTCGGCTACGGGCCCGGCCCTTTGATCCACCTGCGCTACTGAGCGCGGTCCCGGTTCGGGGCACCGCCCCGGGAAGGGCGACCACCATAGAGGTAGGGGGACCATGACATCACTCGGGCGGAGCCCCTGGCGGCGCCGCTCCCTGCTGAAGGGCCTCGGGGTGCTGGCGATTGCAGCCGGAGGCGGGCTCCTGCGACCGCTCGCGGGCTTGGCCGCCAACTTCCCCCTCCCCCGCCGGGCCTTCGAGCGCGAGGACCCGGACGCCGCCATGGAAGAGGCCCTCGGCACCACCGAGGTCCTCGAGGGCCACGTAACCCTCACCGCACCCGATAAGGCCCAGGACGGGGCTGTGGTTCCCCTGACCCTCGAGAGCGACCTGGAAGACGTGGCCCGCTTCCATGTCTTCGTGGACAAGAACCCCAGGCCCTACATCGCCCGCATCCATCTGCTCGGCTCCCCTCGCCCCAAAGCCGAGCTCCGCATCAAGATGGACGAGACCTCGGCCGTTCACGGGGTGGCGGAGACCGGCGACGGCGAGCTGTACCGGGGCACCAAGCGGATCGAGGTCACCATCAGCGGCTGCCGGGACTGACCGGAGCGGAACAGATACGGGAGCCGGACCATGGCCGAGACGGGTGACACGCGCATCCATATCGGGGAGGCCGAGCCGGGGGAGCCGGTGTGGGTGCAATCGCTGATCATGCACCCCATGGAAACCGGTCTCCGGGAAGACCCGAAGACGGGAGAGCCCATCCCCGCCCACTACATCCAAAAGGTAAAGGCGGACTACAACGGCGAGCGGGTATTCGAGGCCGACTGGAGCACCGCCGTGAGCAAGAACCCCTACCTGGGCTTCTACCTCCCCCCGGGCGAAGGCGGCACCCTCGAGATCACCTGGGAGGACAACCAGGGCCAGGTCTTCTCGGCCCGGGCCGAGGTGGGCAGCGGCTGAGCCCTTTGGCCGAGAGGGGCCGTCAGGCCTTCGCCGAGGCCGGCGGGGACGGGGATTCCCCCGACGGGGCGTCAGCCTGCCCGGTCTGCTGCAACCGGGGCACAGCCTCCAGGACCGCCTTGACCACCGTCGCCAGGGGGATGGCGAAGAACACCCCCCAGAAGCCCCAGAGATAGCCGAAGATCAGGATGGCCAGGATGATGGCCACGGGGTGGAGCTTGACCACCTCCGAGAAGATCACCGGCACCAGCACATTGCCGTCCAATGCCTGGATAACCCCGTAGGCGATGACCAGGTAGGTCAGGTCCCAGGTGGGACCCCATTGCACCAGGCCGAGCAGGGCCACGGGGATGGTCACCACGGCCGCTCCGACGTAGGGAACCAGGACCGAGAGCCCTGTCAGGACCCCGAGCAGGATGGAGTAGTTGAACCCGAGCAGGCGGAAGGTCACGAAGGTAACCACCCCGACGATCACGATCTCCCACACCTTGCCGCGGATGAAGTTGCCGATCTGCTGGTCCACGTCCCGCCAGACCTCCAGGGCCAGCTCCTGGTGAGGCGGCAGGAAGCCCCGAAGCCAGGCCAGGATCTGCTTCTTGTCCTTGAGCATGAACAGGATCAGGAAGGGAACCAGGACCATGTACACGAGAACCGTGACCAGCCCCGGGATGTAGGAGATGGACAGCGAGACCAGCTGCCCACCCCAGCTTTGGAGCCGGTTGCCGAGGTTGGCGATGAGGTTGTCCACGTAGGCCGGCTCGATGAACCCGGGATAGCGCTCGGGCAGGGTCCGGATGAGCTCCTGGACCTTGCCGATGATGGTAGGCAGGTCCTGGACCAGGCGCTGGAGCTGCTCGAAGAGGATGGGCAAAAGGTTGAATAGGAGGAACAGCACCGCCACCAGGAAGGCGGTGAATACCAGGGTCACCGCCAGCCAACGGGGGCACCGCCGCCGCTCCAAGGGGCGGACAAAGCCTTCCAGGAGATAAGCGATGACCACGCTGGCGACAAAGGGCTTGAGGGCGGGCCCGAAGAGGTAGAGGACCCCGATCCCGCCTACCAGCAGCAGGGTCAGCAGCAGGATCTGGGGGTCGGAGAACCGCTTGCGGAACCACTCCAATGGGGTGTTCACGCCACCTCCCTCGGTCGGCCTGCGGATCCGGACCGGCGGCCACGGATCCTCCCAATGGTGCCTGGGCGGGGCGGGGGGACAGAAGCCCATCGGGCCACCATACGGGCCCTATCCGGAAAGCCCTGTTACCCTGGCGCCGAACCCGCTGCCCGGGGAGCCCGACCAGGGCCGGAGTACGCATTCCGAGCGAACACTTCACGAAGCGCTTTTAAGGACATTCCCATGGAAGACCAAAACGAGACCATTTTCTGGATGGACAGCGACGACCGCACCGCCCTGTTCATCGATGGCCCCAATTTCCACGGCAGCGCCCGGGATATGGGCTTCGATGTCGATTACCAGTCCCTGCTCACCTTCTTCCGGGAGGGGACCAAGCTGGTCCGGGCCTTCTACTACACCGCCCTGGACGTCTCCGGGGAGCATACCCCCTTGAAGCCGCTGGTGGACTGGCTCTCCTACAACGGCTACATCGTGGTCACCAAGCCGACCAAGGAGTTCAAGAACGGGGGGCAGCGCCGGGTCAAGGGCAACATGGACGTCGAGCTCGCCATCGACATGCTGAACATGGCCCCCTACCTGGAGCACACTGTGCTGTTCTCCGGGGACGGCGACTTCCGGCGCCTGGTCGAGGCCGTCCAGCGCCGCGGGGTCAAGGTCACGGTTGTGGCCGCCGCGGACGTCACCGCCGACGAGCTGCGCCGCCAGGCGGACCAGTTCGTGGAGCTGGGGGGGTTCCGCCCCTGCATCGAGCGCCGGTCCACCAGTACCGCCGCCGAATCGGGCCCGGAAACCACCGGCGAGGTCTTCCCGGGAGAATAGGCCGCCAGACCGGATCCCGCGCTAATTTGGGCGCTCGGCGTAGGAGGCCCGGAGATAGGTCGGAGCGGCCTCGGCCGGAGCCACGACCTCGCCCGCATCCCAAAGGGGGCCGGCCAGGGCCGCAACGGCCTCGGCAGTGACCTCCACCGTGGGATCCTGGCCCACTAGGGCCGGCCCCAGCTGCCGGGCTAGGGCCTCGCCGTGGTCGAGCCAGCCGCCACCCACCCCCCAGAGCCCGGCCCCGGCCTCCGCGTCCACGGGCCGGACCGCGGCCTCGGGCGAAACCGCCTGCTCCTGGATTAGGGCACGTACGCCCTCAGTCCCGCGCTCGTAGCAGCCCCAATACACCTCGCGCCGGCCAGCCGCCAGGGCCACGGCGCACCGCTCCCGGCCTGAGGCCCAGGCGGCCCCGGCCAGGCTGGAAACCGGGATCAGGGGTAGCTGCCGGGCCAAACCGAGGCCCTGCGCCGTGGCGGTCACGATGCGGCCGGCGGTAAAGGGGCCGGGCCCCCGGGCGAAGGCCACTGCCGCGAGGGCCTCGGGTCCCAGACCCAGCTCCGCCAGGAGCTCGTCGAGAAGGGGCAGGAGGTGGTGGGAGTGCTCCGCGCGTCCGGCGCGCCACCGGTGGTAGATCCAGCCGTCCCGGACAACGGCGGCGGAGCTGCTGTCGGCGGCCCCGGCCAGAGCGGCCAGGACCCCCGGGGAAACGGTGGGCGCCGGTACCGGACCCATGGGGTTAGCGACCGCCCCCCGTCACGGGCGGGAAGAAGGCCACCTCGTCCCCGTCGGCGAT
>JAHEOG010000188.1 GCA_018609925.1 Gammaproteobacteria bacterium | reverse complement strand
TCAGCTCCTGGTGCTGCTGCTCGTGGTTCAGCCCAAGCTCCGTCCGGAAAGCCGCCTCGGTCGGTGCATCCCCCTCCAGCAGCGCTTCCATGGCCCGGTCCACGTGCAGGCGGTAGTCGTAGACCTCCTCGATCCCGGGCCGGGTCAGCAGGCCCCGCCGGGGCCGGGGATGCTGGTCGCCCACCCCGTTGTAGTAGGAGTTGAACAGGATCCGGTACTGCGGATCGTAAGGACGGAATCCGTCCTGGAAGGCCTCCAGCACGAAGGTCTCGAAGAACCAGGCGCTGTGGGCCAGGTGCCACTTCACCGGGCTGGCCTCGGGCATGGACTGGGCGGTGCAGTCCTCGGGGGAGAGCGGAGCCGCCAGAGTCTCGGTGAGTCCGCGGACATCCCGGTAGCGGCGGATCAGGTCGGCGGGATCCTGGGCCGTAGCGGCCATGGAGCCATCTCCTGTGAGGGGGATCGGGATCAGGGTAAAGGGGAAGGGAGGGAGGGGAAAGGTGCAGCAGGCAGTCGGCAGTTGACAGTGGTCAGTTGGCAGTTGGCAGTAGGCAGGAGGCTGCTGGCAGAAGGCAAGGGTCCGTCCTTGCGGAGCCCCACCAAGGGCGGGGATTTCCAGCCATTATCCCGTCATTCCCGCCTTGAGCGGGAATCCCCTGGATGGACCCAGGGGTTTGGTAGGCACCGAGACCCGTCTGGGGGATTCCGGCTCATCCCTTCGGGATGGCCGGAATGACGGGGCCTTTTTCGAATGGGGGCTCGTCATTCCCGCGCAAGCGGGAATCCCTCGGAAGGGCCGTACCGGTTGAACCGGGCAGGTCCTCGGGGGGATTCCGGCACATCCATCCGGGCTGGCCGGAAAGACGAGGCTTTTCGACCAGGGGCTCGTCATTCCCGTGCAATGACGTCACCGACGCCATTTCTGACCCGGATCAGCAACCGGGCCATATACGGGACGAATAGCTTCTTCCGGATCTGCGGCCTTGTCGGAAGGCCCTTTTCTGGGAGATTCCGGCTCGGCGCGGTGCGCCGGCCGGAGTGACGACTCTCCATCCTGGCGGCCCGCCATCCGTCATTCCCGCGCAGGCGGGAATCCCCCGGTTGCGTCGGGATAGGGGCAGATTTCTTGGATCGGGCATTGGGGGCATCTAGGCCGGGGCTTGCAGTAGTCCTTGCCCAGGGACACCACCAGGGCGTGGTATTCGTTGAACAGGGCCGGGTCCCGGGGCAGCGCCGCCTCGAAGGCGGCCTGGATCCGACCGTAGGACAGCCCCGGCTCGAGCAGCTCCAGGCGCTCGAAGATGCGCCGGGTGTAGGCATCCACCACGAAGACGGGATGGCCCAGGCCGTAGAGGAGGATGGAGTCGGCGGTCTCCTCGCCGACGCCCTTGATCCCCAGCAGCTGGCCCCGGAGGTCGGCGGTGTCCTCCCCGGCCAGGGCCTCGATGCGGCCGCCGGCGCTGTCCAGGAGGAACCGGCACAGGGCCTGCAGCCTTCGCGCCTTGACGTTGAAGTAGCCCGTGGGACGGATGGGCTCGGCCAGGGCGTCGGGGTCGGCCTCCGCCATGGTCGCCGGGTCCAGCCAGCCGCCGGCCTTCAGGTTGGCGACGGCGCGCTCGACGTTGGTCCAGGCGGTGTTCTGGGTGAGGATGGCGCCCACGGCCACCTCGAAGGGGGTCTCCGCCGGCCACCAACCCTGCGGACCGAAGGCCGCGTAGAGGTGGTCGTGGATATCCCGGAAAGTGGCCAATAGCTGCGTTTCCTAGGTTTTTCCGGTTAGGCCCATTGGACCGGGGCCCGAAGGGTCCCTTTTCCGAAGCTAGAGGGGCCTGGTTAGCCTTTCCCTGACTACTGACTACTGACTACTGACTGCTGACTACTGCCAACTGGCAACTGCCAACTGCCAATTGCCGTTTCCCCGCCTGCCCCTTCCCGTCATCCCGGACGCTGCGTTAGCAGCGATCCGGGATCTCCCAGAAGCAGACCTTGCCGGGAAACCGGGCCGGTTCCGACGGATCCCGGATAAGGCCGCTCACTCCGTTCCCGGCCTTTCCGGGATGACGGGGAGGGGGCCAAGCAGCGTCCGGGGTGCGGGAAGTACAACGCCTGTGAAACACTCCGTCATCCCGGGCGGCGGGAACCGCTGACCCGGGATCTCCCGGGATAAGGCTACTTCGGAAGATCCCTCGCCGGCGCTCGGGATGACGGCCTAGCCGTCGCACGGCTTCGTCGCCCCTCGAGTCTGCCCCGGACCTGATCCGGGGGCTCCTCGCAATGACAAGGGTCCTTCCTGCCAACTGCTAACTGCCAACTGCCTACTCCCTTCCCACCGCGCGCCGCAGGTCCGCCAGCTCGTCCTCTGCGAGCTCCCGCCAGCTCCCCGGGGGCAGGTCCTCGGGCAGCCGGACCGGGCCGAAGCGGTTGCGCCGCAGGCGGCTGACGGGATGGCCCACAGCCTCCAGCAGGCGCCGGACCTCGCGTTTGCGGCCCTCCCGGATCACCAGGCGCAGGGTGGCGTTGCGGGCCCGCGCCCCGGTACGCCGGGCCCGGTACAGGCGGGCAGGGCCGTCGTCGAGGGCCACCCCGGCTTCCAGCCTTTCCAGGATGGCGTCGGAGGGATCGCCGCGGACCCGGGCCAGGTACTCCCGCTCGATCTCCCGGCTGGGGTGCATCAGGGCGTTGGCCAGCTCGCCCTCGTTCGTCACCAGCAGCAGGCCGCTGGAGTTGAGGTCCAGCCGGCCCACCGTGATCCAACGCCCCGCGTCCGGCTCGGGTAGGCGGTCGAAAACAGTGGGCCGGCCTTGCGGGTCGGAGCGGGTGCAGATCTCGCCCTCGGGCTTGTGGTAGGCCAGGCAGCGGCTCTCACGCTGCCCGTTCGCCAGGCTCACCCCCCGGCCATCCACGGCGACGCGGTCGCCGGGCTCCACGCATTGCCCGGTTGCGGCCGGCTCGCCGTTGACGCTGACCCGTCCCTCGGCCACCCAGCGGTCGGCCTGGCGCCGGCTGGCTACCCCCGCTCGGGCCAGGGCCTTCTGGATGCGCTCACTCATCGTCCCCGGGCTCGGCTTCCTCCGTGGGCTCTTCCTCCCCGGGCTCGTCGGAGAGCGGCAGCTCCTCCTGGCCGATCCGCTCCAGCCACTCGTCGGCCGTTCCCTCGGGGATCTCCTTCAACGGCGGCAGGTCCTCCAGGGACTCCAGGCCGAAATAGCTCAAAAAGGCCGGGGTGGTGCCGTACAGGGAAGGGCGGCCCGGCACCTCCTTGCGGCCCACGACCCGCACCCAGCCGCGCTCGGTCAGGGTCTTCAGGACCCCCGAGCTGAGGCTCACCCCCCGGATGTCCTCGATCTCCGCGCGGGTTGCGGGCTGGCGGTAGGCGATGATGGCCAGGGTCTCCAGGACCGCGCGGGACAGCCGGGGACTGCGGCCGTGGAACAGGCGCTGGATCCAGGGGTTGGTCTCGGGATCGGTCTGGAACTGGTAGCCCCCGCCGGTGGCGACGAGGCGGACCCCGCGGTCGGCGTAGGCGCGCTCCAGATCGGCCAGGGCCGCCTCCAGCTCGCCCCGGGTGGGCGCCTGGTCCTCCTCGAAGAGCTTCTGGAGTCGGCTCAGGGGCAGCGCCTCGTTGGCGGCGAACAGCGCGGCCTCCACGACGCGGACCAGCCGGGCCTGATCCTAGCTCATGACTTACGGATATGCAATGGTGTCAGGGCGGCCACCTGGTAGAGCTCCACGAGCTGGGCCTTCGCAAGCTCCAGCAGCGCCAGGAACGTCACGGCCAGGCCTTCCCGGCCCTCGCTGGGATCGAGGAGGTCCTCCAACCGGAGGCTGGAGCTTTGCCTCCCGTGGTCGGCCCCCGCCTCCGTCATTCCGGCCCCGGAGCCGGAATCCCCTGGAACCCAGGCTTCCGTCATTCCGGACCCCGATCCGGGAACCGTGGAGGAATCCCCCAGAAGGGCCAGGATCTGGCTCATCCGCTCGCGCACGGAAAGGCCCTGGGAGCCGATGTGGTGCTCCTCATGGAGGCGGCTGCGCTGCAGAGCCCCCCGGAAGGCCTCCAAAAGCTCGGAGAGGCTCGCCTCCGGCAGAGGACGCTGCCCGTCGTCGGACGGGGCAGCACGGGCGATGTGGAAATCCCGCTCGGCCCGGGGCCGGCGGTCCAGCGCCTCGGCGGCCTCCTTGAAGCGCTCGTACTCCTGCAGGCGGCGGATCAGGTCGGCCCGCGGATCGGCCTCTTCCTCCTCCGCGGCGGGCGCCGGGCGGGGCAGCAGGGCCCGGGATTTCATCTCGGCCAGGGTGGCCGCCATGACCAGGTATTCCCCGGCCAGGTCCAGACGGGCCTGGCGCATGAGCTCCACGTAGTCCATGTACTGCCGGGCCACCGCCTCGATGGAGATGGTGGAGATGTCGAGTCGGTGCCGGCGGATCAGGTAGAGCAGCAGGTCCAGTGGGCCCTCGAAGGACTCCAGGAAGACCTCCAGGGCCTCGGGCGGGATGTAGAGGTCATCGGGGAGCTGGACGAAGGGCTCCCCCTCGACCCGGGCGACGGCCTCCTCGGCGGTCATCCGCCGCCGGCCTCCGGGGACCCCAGCCCCATGGCGCCACGGACCTCCGTCAGGGTCTCCTCGGCCACCTCGGCGGCCCGGCGGTTGCCCTCGGCGACGAGCTCCCGCACCCGGGCCGGGTTTTGCTCCAGCTCGGCCGCGCGCTCCCGGATGGGGGCCTGCTCGGCCAGGACCGACTCGATGACCGGGCCCTTGCAGTCGACGCAGCCGATGCCGGCGGTGGTGCACCCCTCGTAGGCCCAGGCTCGGGTCGCCTCGTCGGAATAGATCCGGTGGAAGTCCCAGACGGGACACTTCTCCGGGGTGCCGGGATCGGAGCGCCGGACCCGGGCGGGGTCAGTGGGCATGGTGCGGATGCGCTCGCGGACCTGCTCGGGATCCTCCCGCAGGCTGACGGTATTGCCGTAGGACTTCGACATCTTGCGCCCGTCGAGGCCGGGGAAGCGGGATTCCGGGGTCAGCAGGGGCTCGGGCTCGGGCAGGATCTCGATGCCCCGGCCCTCCAGCTCGCCCAGGAGCCGCTCGCGGTCCTCCGGGCCCAGGCTCGCCTGCTCGGCCAGCAGGGCCTTGCCCTCGGCCAGCGCCGCCTCGTCGCCCTCCTCCTGCCAGGCCGAGCGCAGGCCCTTGAAGCGGGAGGCCGCCTTCTTGGCCATCCGGCCCAGGCTCTCCGCGACCCGCTCCCCGTGGTCCGGCTCGCGGCCGTAGAGCCAGTTGAAGCGCCGGGCGAGCTGGCGAGTGACGTCGAGGTGGGAGAGCTGATCCTCGCCCACGGGGACCCCGTCCGCCTTGTAGATGAGGATATCGGCGCTCTGGAGCAGCGGGTAGCCGAGGAAGCCGTAGGTGGCCAGGTTGCGGTCGCCGAGCTGCTCCTGCTGCTCCTTGAAGGTCGGTACCCGCTCCAGCCAGGGCAGGGGGGTGATCATCGCCAGCAGGAGGTGGAGCTCGGCGTGGCCCTTGATCGCCGACTGGACGAACAGGGTCGCCCGTTCGGGGTCGATGCCCACCGCCAGCCAGTCCAGGAGCATCTCCCAGGTGGCCTCGGGGATCCCCGCCGGATCCTCGTAGCTGGTGGTCAGGGCATGCCAGTCGGCCACGAAGAAGAAGCAGTCGTTGCCCTGCTGGAGGCGCTGCCAGTTCTTCAGTACCCCGTGCAGGTGGCCCAGGTGGAGGCGCCCCGTGGGGCGCATGCCCGAGAGGATTCTTTGGTTTTGGGGCGGATTATCCATGGAGCCTTATCCGAAGATGCCTCGGAGGAGGTCCGGGTCCAATCCCGAGAACCCGAACAGCAGACCGAACAGGAAAAGGAAGGGGGGGACCAGGATGGTGCCCAGGGCGCCGGTGAACAGCAGGATCAGCAGGATGGGCAGGCCGAAGGGCTCCAGGTAGGAGACCCAGCGGCTCGCCCCCTGGGGCAATAGGCCGACAGCCACCCGTCCCCCGTCCAGCGGGGGCAGCGGCAGCAGGTTAAGGATCATGAGGATCAGGTTGATGTAGATCCCGATCACGCCCATAACCACCAGGAAGGTGAACGCCAGCGATCCCGAGGGGAAGAGGACCCCCGAGCCCCCCGCAATCAGCGCCCAGAAGACCGCCATCCCCAGGTTGGTTCCGGGTCCGGCCAGGGCCACCCAGATCATGTCCTGCTTGGGCTTGCGCAGGTTGCCGAACTGGACCGGAACCGGCTTGGCCCAGCCGAATATCGGGATCAGGCTGCCGGTAACGTAGCCGAGGACGAGCAGACCCGCGGGCAGGGCCACGGTGCCCACGGGATCCACGTGCTTGATGGGGTTCAGGCTGAGCCGGCCCATGACGAAGGCCGTGTCGTCGCCGAAGTATCGGGCTACCCAGCCATGGGCTACCTCATGCAGGGTTATCGCGAACAGAACGGGGACGACGGCCGCAACGGCGATCTGAACAAGGTTGAGGTCCATCGCGGAAGTATAGGGCCTGCGCTGTGAGCCGGGCAAACCGCCCGGGGGCGGGCCGGATCAGGTCCGGCCTTCCGCCTCCGGCTCCTTCAAAACGTACGGCTTGTCCGCCTCCGCGCTCACCTTGAAACCGACCCACATGCCGGCGGGACCGTGGCCCGGGACACCGCAGTACCAGAGGTAGTCGCCGGCCTCGTCGGCGCTGAAGGAGATTCGGCCTTCCTTGCCGGAGCGCATGCCCTGGGTGGGCTTGGAGGTATAGGCCCGGGAGAACGCTGCGGCCTCGCGCCCGGCCTTGGGCGGCAGGCTGCCCTCGGGACGGGGATCGTCGATGACCACCAGGCTGTGGGGGTAGTTGCCGTCCTTGCTGGCGAACTCGATGGAAACCCGCCATCCCGCCGGCACCACCACGGTGATCTCGCCGTTGGCGTAGCCGTTGAAGTTCCAGCCGTTGTTCTGGGAGCTCCAGGCGGCGATCACGTCGAAGGCCACCCGGCCGTCCTCGGTTCCCATCCAGCCGGGGGTGAGCTTCTCTAACTCCTCGGCCCCCTGCTGGGAGTCCGCGCCGGCGTCGGCTCCGTTGTCCGAGGCCTGGGCGGTCCGGGTCGGCTCATCGGCGCCGGTGGAGCCGCTCGCTTGCCCGGTTGGCTCGCTGGATTCCGTCCGGGAAGACTCGGTGGTGCTTTGGGCCTCCTGGGCCTCTCCGTTGCTGTTGCCGCAGGCCCCGAGAAGGAGCAGCGCCATCAACAGGGCTAGAATACGCATTCGGTTTCCTCGCTCGTTCGCTAAAAAGGCAGATGGCTCCAACGAAGCGCCGCCGGGCCGTACGGCCCGGCGGCGATCGGCCCCGTCATTGTACCGGAAGTGGGGCTAGTCTTCGTCCAGGGCGAACACCAGCACGGAGTCCCCGCGGGGATAGTCGAGCTGGAAGTTGCCGCCGGCGGCGACGGCGATGTGCAGCTGGCCGTCCACCTCGAAGGCCATGGGCGCGGCGTTCACCCCGGCTCCGGCCTGGAACTGCCAGAGCTTATCACCGGTCTTGGCGTTCAGCGCGGTGAAGTTGCCGTTGCCCATACCGGTGAAGACCACGTTGCCGGCTGTGACCAGCGCGCCGCCGATCATGGGGTTCTCGGTCTTGTGCTTCCAGGCGATCTCGCAGTTGCGGATATCAACCGCGGTGACATTACCCCACTGCTCGGTGCCGGGGATGCGGGTGAAGGCGCCGCCCAGCCACAGGTCGCCGCCCTGGTACTCCTGCTCCTTCACGGAGTAGTGCATGGGCTGGTGGAGGTTCAGGTAGTAGACCATGTGGGTCTGGGGACTATAGGCCCCGGGGGACCACTCCACGCCACCGTTGGCGCCCGGCAGCATGCGGGTGCCTTCCTTGGTGGGCAGGGCGAACAGGTTCTCGTGGGGAACCATGTTCTCGGACCGGCACATCAGGTTGCCGTTGCTCCGGTTGTGGACGTAGGTCCAGCCGGTCTTGCCGCCGGTCACGACCACCTGCTTGGCCTTGCCCTCCTCGCCCGGGACGTTGGCCAGGATGGGCGGCGAGGCGGCGTCCAGGTCCCAGACGTCGTGGGGCAGGTACTGGTGGGCCCACTTCATCTCGCCGGTGTTGGCGTCGATGGCCACCAGGGAATCGCTCCACCGGTTGTCACCCGGGCGGATCTCGCCGTAGAGGTCCGGGGAGGGGTTCCCGGTGGTGACGTAGACCATCTCCCGGTCGGGATCCACCGAGGCGGTCATCCAGTTGGAGGCGCCACCGACCTTCCAGGTGTCGGTGTACTTACCCTCCTCGACCATCTTCTT
>JAHEOG010000187.1 GCA_018609925.1 Gammaproteobacteria bacterium | reverse complement strand
AGGGGGAGCCCCACCAGGGAATCGTTGGCCTGGATCGGGGCACCGTGGCTGGCGTTTTGGAGGAGTATTTCGAGCGCTCCGAGCAGCTGCCCACGCGCCTGTGGCTGGCCGCCGACGGGGCAAGGGCCGGGGGGCTTCTCCTCCAGCGCCTACCCGACCGCGAAGGCGAGGACCCCGATGCCTGGGAGCGCACCGTCCACCTGGCGAGCACCCTGACGGACCGGGAGCTCCTCGGGCTGCCCGCCAACGACCTCCTATACCGGCTCTTCCACGAGGAGACGGTGCGGGTCTTTGACCCCGAGTACGTCAATTTCCGCTGCTCATGTTCACCGGCCCGGGTCGCAGCCATGCTGCGGGGCCTGGGTCAGGCGGAGGTCCAGGACATCCTGGTCCAGGAAGGCGAAGTCCGGGTCCACTGCGAGTTCTGCGGCAAACCCTATGTCTTCGACGCGGTGGACGCCGAGGAGCTCTTTGCCGGAGGGGGGTCCGCTCCCGGCTCCGATACCCGACACTGACGTCACCGACCGGAGCCTCGGTATTTCCCCTCGCGCTTGACCGGCCTATTGCCCTAGTTGCGCCATGGCTGCGGAGACTGCCCGGCCGGTGGTGATCTCCGCTCCCATGTCGGCCAGGACTGCCTCTAGGGCCCCCAGACAATTGAGGACATTGGTGGGGTTGGCCGAGTGGCCCATGAGCCCGATGCGCCAGATCTTGCCCGCCATGGGCCCGAGCCCGGCCCCGATCTCCAGGTTGTACTGCTCCAGCAGCCGGGCCCGCACCGCGGCCTCGTCCACACCGGCGGGGATGGTGACGGCGTTGAGCTGGGGCAGGCGGGCTTCCGGGGTCACGAAGAAGCCGAGCCCCATGGCCTCGATGCCGGCCTTCAAAGCCTCGTGCATCTGGCGGTGGCGGGCCCATGCCGCTTCCAGGCCTTCCTCATGCAGGATGACCAGGGCCTCGTGGAGGCCGTAGAGGGGGTTGATGGGGGCGGTGTGGTGGTAGGTGCGCTGCTTGCCGCCCTCGCCGCTCCAGTAGCCCAGCACCAGATTGAGGTCGAGGAACCAGCTCTGGACCGGGGCGTCCCGATTCTTAACGGTCTCGACGGCGCGCGGGCCAAAGCTTACCGGGGACAGGCCGGGGACGCAGGAGAGGCACTTCTGGGTCCCGCTGTAAACGGCGTCGGCGCCCCATTCGTCCACCTCGACCGGGATCCCGCCCAGCGAGGTCACCGTGTCGACGATGGTCAGGCACTTGTGCTCCCGGGCCAGCCGGCAGAGCTCGGCGGCGTCCGAGGCCGCGCCCGTGGAGGTCTCGGCGTGGACGAACGCCAAGATCTTGGCTTCGGGATGCTCTTCCAGGGCGCGGGCCGCCTTGGCCGTGTCCACCGGAGCGCCCCAATCGTCCTCCACCGGGATCGGGGTGGCCCCGATCCGCTCCACGTTCTCCTGCATACGGGTGCCGAAGACCCCGTTCTTGCAGACGATGACCTTGTCCCCGGGCTCCACCAGGTTGACGAAGCACATCTCCATGCCGGCGGAGCCGGGAGCGGAGACGGGGAAGGTGAGCTGGTTCTCGGTCCGGAAGGCGTAGCGCAGGAGGTCCTTCACCTCCTCCATCATGCCCACAAAAACCGGATCCAGGTGCCCAATAGTAGGCCGGGCCATGGCCTCCCGAATGCGGGGATGGACATCGGAGGGCCCGGGGCCCATGAGGGTACGTTCCGGCGGGTGGAAGGAGCTGGCGTCCATTGCTAGGCCTTTTTTTGGCTGGGGGTGGTCTCGGGGAAAGGACCCGGATTGTAGGGGGCGGTGGCTCCCCCGGCAACCGGGTCCTTTCCTGTTCAAAAGCCCCTATAGTCCCTATACTTGACCGTCCAGATCAAGTAAGGGTATTGGTCCCATGGAAGCCCGAGAGCACGCCCCCGAAAGCAAGCCGGCCGGGGAGGGCGCCGAATCCCTCGCCACCCTTTTCCGGGAGGCCCTTCCCCACGAATCGGTGATCACCCGGGAGGAGGAGCTCCGCCCGTTCGAATGCGATGGGCTCTCCGCCTACCGTGAGCTCCCCATGATCGTGGTCATCCCGGAGACGGTGGCCCAGGTCCAGCACGTCCTGGCTACCTGTCGGGAGCGTGGCGTCCCGGTAGTGGCTCGGGGAGCCGGAACCGGCCTTTCCGGCGGCTCGCTGCCGCTGGACCATGGGGTGCTCCTCGTCCTGACCAAGTTCGACCGCATCCTGGAGGTGGATGCCGACAATCGCTGCGCCCGGGTGGAGCCGGGGGTGCGCAATTTGGCCGTGTCCCAGGCCGCCGAGCCCTACGGGCTCTTCTACGCCCCGGACCCCTCCTCCCAGATCGCCTGCAGCATCGGTGGCAACGTCGCCGAGAACAGCGGCGGCGTCCACTGCCTAAAATACGGCCTGACGGGGCATAACGTCCTCGGGCTAAAGGTCCTCACCGTGGACGGCGAGATTCTGGAGCTTGGGGGCAAGGGCCTCGACGGGCCCGGCTACGACCTGCTGGCCCTGATGAACGGCTCCGAGGGCATGCTCGGCGTGGTCCTGGAGGCAACCCTCAAGCTGGTGCCCCTCCCCGAGCGTACCCAGGTCATGCTGGCCTCCTTCAGCGATCTCTACAGCGCCGGTCAGGCCGTAGCCGATGTCATCGGCGAGGGGGTGATCCCGGCCGGCCTGGAGATGATGGACAACCTCTCCATACGCGCCTCGGAGGACTACGTCGGTGCCGGCTATCCCACCGACGCCGCAGCCATCCTGCTGTGCGAGCTGGACGGCACCAACCAGGAGGTCTCCGAGGAGATCGCTCGGGTGCGACGGATCCTGCTGGCCGCCGGCGCCGACGAGATGCGCACCGCCACCACCCCCGAGGAGGCCGCCACCTTCTGGTCCGGCCGCAAGGCCGCCTTCCCGGCCTCCGCCCGCATCCGCCCCGACTACTACTGCATGGACGGCACCATCCCGCGCATGCACCTGGGAGAGGTCCTGACTCGTATCGGCCAGATCGGAGAGGAGTACGGCCTGCCCGTGGCCAATGTCTTCCACGCCGGCGACGGCAACCTCCATCCCCTGGTGCTCTACGACGCCAATCGGCCCGGGGACCTGGAGAAGGCGGAAGAGGCGGGGGGAAAGATCCTCGAGCTCTGCGTCGAGATGGGCGGGACCATTACCGGGGAGCACGGCGTCGGCGTGGAGAAGCTCAATGCCATGTGCACCCAGTTCGGGGCGGCGGAGCTGGAGCAGTTCCACGCGGTGAAGCGGGCCTTCGATCCGGAGGCCCTGCTCAATCCGGGCAAGGCGGTGCCCACCCTCAATCGCTGTGCCGAATACGGGGGCATGCACGTCCACAAAGGCGAGCTGCCGTTCCCCGACCTTCCGCGGTACTAGGCCGTTGAGCGGTGCTCAGGGGAGCAAGGACCAGGCAGGGCACCGGAGGACACGGAGAAAAGGCCGAGTTGGTGAGCGGTTGATTTGATCGAAGGATCACAGGTGCCTCCCGGGAAGATAAAGATCACCAAGAAGGGGTTTCCCTCCGTGATCTCCGCGCTTTGCTTGGTGGTCCAGAGCGGATAAGCCATGACCGAGATCCCAGACAGCGACCGGACCCAGGAGCTGCAGGCGGCGGTCCAGGATGCTCATTCCCGGGGGCAGCCCTTAGCGGTGCACGGGGGTGGCACCAAAGGCCGTTACGGGCGACCCGTCGCCGGATCGGACCTGTCGGT
>JAHEOG010000186.1 GCA_018609925.1 Gammaproteobacteria bacterium | reverse complement strand
GGGGGGCGAGGCCCGCGAGCTCCTCGATCTGCTTCGCGGATTCGTCGCCGAAACGGTGATCCGGGCCCCCGCCGTTCAGGCCTTCGAGTACCGGGGCCAGCAGGTGGTCATGCGCCTGTTCGAGGCACTGGCCTCGGACCCCGAGCGCCTGCTCAAGCCCGCCTTCGCCCGGCGCTGGCGCCAGGCCGATTCGGAAGAGGCCGGGATGAGGGTGGTGTGCGATTTCGTTGCCGGCATGACCGACGAATACGCCAACCGCATGTACGAGCGGCTGTTCATGCCTCGGGCGGGCACGGTCTTCGAGCGCCTCTGATCAATTGGGAGTATCCCTGGGAGTGCCGCCCGAGGGACCCGGCTTGCCTTCCGGGCCTCCGTAGGCAAAGGATACCCGCTCCACCAGATCCGCCCCGTCCCCGGCCAAGAACTCCAGGAACGCGGCGGCCACCACCGACAGCCGCTTGCCTGGCAGGTGGACGGCGTACCAGTGCCGGTGCAGGGGCAGCCCCGCCACGTCCAGGACCGCCAGCTTGCCGGCGGCCCGCTCCAAGGCCAGGGTGTGCCAGGACAGCACCGACAGCCCCAGCCCCGCCATCACCGCCTGCTTGATGGTCTCGTTGGACCCCAGTTCCATGCTCCCGCTAAGCGGGACGCCCCGCTCGGCAAAGAATTCCTCCATCGCCAGGCGGGTCCCGGAGCCCGGCTCGCGCAGTAGGAAGGTCTCGTCCGATAGCCATTCGGGAGGAATGGCGGCCTCTCCCACCAGCGGGTGATCCGGCGGCGCCACCATTACCAACGGATTGCGGGCGAAGGCGGTGCCGGTAACGTTCGCCCCTCCCGGAACGCGGCCCATGATGGCCACCTCCTCATGGTTCCCGGCAAGCCGCTCCAGGACCCGCTCCCGATTGCTCACCTCGAGCCGGATCTCCACACCCGGGTACCGCCGAGAGAAGGACCCGACCAGGTGGGGGGCAAAATACTCGGCGGTGGTGGTCACCGCCAGGCGCAGGCTGCCCCGCATCATGCCGGCGAGGTCGGCCAGACGCATCTCCAGGTCCTCGGCCCGGTTGAAGACATCCCGGGCCGCCTTCTGCACTTCCCCTCCCGCCTCCGTCAGGTAGAGCCGCTTGCCCACCTGCTCCACCAGGGGGAGGCCGGCCGCCTCCTCCATCTGACGCACGTGCCCGGATACGGCGGGCTGGGTCATGAACAGCTCCTCCGCCGCCCGGGTGTAGTTGAGGTGGCGGGCCACGGCCTCAAAGACCTGTAACTGACGGAAGGTGAGGTGCATGCTGGACTATGGGGCAGATGGGATTCAGGGATTAAATCATAACTTAGAAGTTATGGTTACCCGAAAAAATCCCGATTTCAAATTATTTACTGCACGCCTTAAGGTGACGTCATTCCTTGGATCGTTGCCATCCGGACGCGGCGGGTACCGATTCGGACCGATTTCGCTTGATTAGGAGTCAATCATGGGTAAGACGTTCGAAGCTGGAGTAAAGGAGTACCGGGAGCAGTATTGGGAGCCCGATTACCCCATCAAGGACAGCGACATACTGGCCTGCTTCAAGGTGACGCCCCAGCCCGGGGTGCCCCGTGAGGAGGCCGCCGCCGCAGTGGCCGCCGAGTCCTCCACCGGCACCTGGACCACCGTCTGGACCGACCTGCTGACCGACCTCTACTACTACAAGGGCCGGGCCTACAAGGTGGAGGACGTTCCCGGCGACGACGAGGCGTTCTTCGCCTTCATTGCCTACCCCATTGACCTGTTCGAAGAGGCCTCGGTGGTGAACGTGTTCACCTCCCTGGTGGGCAACGTGTTCGGCTTCAAGGCCCTGCGCCACCTGCGCCTCGAGGATGTGCGCTTCCCGCTGGTCTTCGTCAAGACCTGTGGCGGACCGCCCAACGGCATCCAAGTCGAGCGCGACAAGATGAACAAGTACGGCCGGCCCATGCGGGGCTGCACCCTCAAGCCCAAGCTCGGCCTGTCGGCCAAGAACTACGGGCGCGCCGCCTACGAGTGCCTGCGCGGCGGTCTGGACTTCACCAAGGACGACGAAAACATCAACAGCCAGCCGTTCATGCGCTGGCGCGACCGCTTCGGCTACATCGCCGAGGCGATCCACAAGGCACAGGAGGAGACCGGGGAGCGCAAGGGTCACTACTGCAACGTGACCGCACCCACCCCGGAGGAGATGTACAAGCGGGCTGAGCGGGCTAAGGAGCTCGACATGCCCATCATCATGCACGACTTCCTGACCGGCGGCTTCTGCGCCAACACCGGCATCGCCGAATGGTGCCGCGACAACGGCATGCTGCTGCACATCCACCGCGCCATGCACGCGGTGATCGACCGCCATCCCAAGCACGGCATCCATTTCCGGGTGCTGGCCAAGGCCCTGCGCCTGTCCGGCGGTGACCACCTGCACAGCGGCACTGTTGTCGGCAAGCTCGAGGGCGACCGCGAGGCGACCCAGGGCTGGATCGACTGCATGCGCGAGCCCTACATCGAGGAGGACCGCAGTCGGGGGCTCTTCTTCGACCAGGACTTCGGCTCCATGCCCGGGATGCTCCCGGTGGCCTCCGGCGGCATCCATGTCTGGCACATGCCCGCACTGGTCAACATCTTCGGCGACCACTCGGTGCTCCAGTTCGGTGGCGGCACCCTGGGTCATCCGTGGGGTAACGCGGCCGGCGCGGCAGCCAACCGGGTGGCCCTCGAGGCCTGCGTTAAGGCCCGCAACGAGGGGCGCGAGCTCGAGAAGGAAAGCAAGGAGATCCTCACCGAGGCCTCCAAGGAAAGCCCCGAGCTCAAGGCCGCCATGGAGACCTGGAAGGAGATCAAGTTCGAGTATGACACCGTCGACAAGCTGGACGCCCAGCACAAGTAAGGACGGTCCGGGCTACCCGTGCCCGACTCACCGGGCCCGGCGGGCCCCCGACTCGAACGCTACCGAAACGAGGTTAGAGCAATGGCCGAAGAGATGCAGAACTACGATTCGCGGGTCACCGATCCCGCCAGCCGCAAGCTGGAGACCTTCTCCTATCTGCCGGAGCTGAGCGAGGACGAGATCCGCAAGCAGGTGCAGTACATCGTGGACCACGGCTGGCAGCCCGCGATTGAGCACACCGAGCCCGAGCGGGCCAGCGACGACTACTGGTACATGTGGAAGCTGCCCATGTTCGGCGAGGATGATGTGGACACCATCCTCAATGAGGCCAAGAAGTGTCACGAGGTCAACCCGAACGACCACGTCAAGCTGATCGGCTATGACCCCTACCAGCAGAGCCAGGGTCTGGCCTTCGTGGTCTATCGGGGCCAGATGAAGTAGACCGGGTCCAGCCCGAACGGGGCCCCTGCCCGGTCCGCCCGGCCAGGGGCCTTTTTTTGGGATCCCGGTTTGCCCGAAGCTCCGAGCCCATGTTGAAAGCCGTAAAACACCGGCGAACCGGCAAGGACGCCAACCGCGCTGAGAAGATTTCACCACTAAAAACGAAAAGCGGAAGGATTCGGGAAGGGTTTTGGCTGCATTTCAAATTAAAGAAAAGGCCACAAGCACCGAACCAGAGGCTCGCCTCTAAAATTATTGGGATCTGCCTTTGCACTCTTAGCCCTTTTTGCGGTTTCAAATCCTTGTAGCTTGTTGCTTTACCCACCTATTTGGCTGTTCGCATCCGGAGGGAGAATGCGATGAACGATGCCACCCGATACGAGATCGATTCCGAGCAGTACAAGATCCAGGAGGAGCCCTACTACCGGCCCACCGGGGAGGAGGTGGAGCTCTACGAAGCCGCCTACAGCGCCCGCATCCCCCTGATGCTCAAGGGTCCCACCGGATGCGGAAAGTCCCGCTTCGTGGAATACATGGCCCACAAGCTGGGTCGGCCCCTGGTCACGGTGGCCTGCAACGAGGACATGACCGCTTCGGATCTGGTGGGCCGCTACCTCCTCGACGCCGAGGGCACCCGCTGGCACGACGGCCCCCTCACGGTGGCGGCCCGGATCGGGGCCATCTGCTACCTGGATGAGGTGGTGGAGGCCCGCACCGATACCACGGTCATGATCCATCCCCTCACCGACCACCGCCGTACCCTGCCCCTGGAGAAGAAGGGCGAGGTGGTCGAGGCCGACCCCGATTTCCAGCTGGTGATCTCCTACAACCCGGGCTACCAGAGCCTGATGAAGGACCTGAAGCAGTCCACCAAGCAGCGGTTCGGGGCCCTGGACTTCGACTACCCCGATGCGGACGTGGAGGCCGAGGTGGTTGCCCATGAGACCGGAGTCGACCGGGATATCGCCGACAAGCTGGTGTCCATCGCCGAGCGCTCGCGCAACCTCCGGGGCCACGGCCTGGACGAGGGCATGTCCACCCGGCTGCTGGTCTACGCCGGCCAGCTCATCGCCAAGGGCGTGGAGCCGGTGGCCGC
>JAHEOG010000185.1 GCA_018609925.1 Gammaproteobacteria bacterium | reverse complement strand
GAACCAAAGCGAGGTAGCCAGGACCTGCCCCGCCACGATCATAGGCAGGATTCGGCGGGGGGCGTCCTGCTCCGGCACGTTGGCTCCTCCGTGCGGCGCTTACGAATCCGACGGGTACGATCCCTCGTACGACGACAGGCGGTCCCGGGAAGGGGCGAGGTTAGCCCCCGTGGCGGGCGGAAAAGCCCTGATACCAGCGCGCCAGGTTGGGGTGGCCGTCGAGCAGCACCACCCCGGCTCGCTCCGCCAGGTTGGCAGCGGCCAGCATGGTGCAGTCGGCAATGGTCACCCGGTGCCCGGCCAGGAACGGCCCCGTTTGCGCCATCCGGTCGAGGACCGTCAACGGCTCGGTTAGGTTGGCCCGGGCGACCTCGGCCGCTTCCGCCGACTGGCGGATACGCGCGGCAAACGCGGGATTGGTGTTCTGGAATACGCGCATAACCCGCACCAGGATCTCCAATTCCACCACCCGGTCCAGCGATCGGGTCTGTGCGCGCTCCCAAGGAGTTTCCCCGATCAGCGCCGGCTCCGGAAAGAGCTCCTCCAGGTATTCCATGATGGCCAGCGTTTCGCTCACACAGCGTCCGTCGTTGAGCTCCAGCACCGGCACCCGGCCCATGGGATTCTTGGCCCGGAACTCGGGCCCGCGGTGCTCCCCGGAGGGCAGATCCACCGGCTCGGAGGGGATGTCCAATCCCTTTTCCGCGAGATAGAAGCGGACCCGCTGGGGACTCGACGCCCCGGCAAACTCGTGCAGTTTCACCACCACCCCCTTGATCGCATGCCTAGCGTAGGAGGCGTCCCTGGCGCCCGGCGTCGGTCGGAAGCCCCCATCGAGGATTGCCGAGCCAGGTGGCAGAATCAAGGGGATCGTCCCCAACCGCCAAACGAACCAAGGAGCCCGTGAATGGATGCCCCTCTGACCCGAGACAGCGTGCGCCAGTACTACGGCGAGACCCTGCAGGGCACCGAGGATCTGCGCACCAGCGCCTGCTGTTCCACCGAGGCCATGCCGGAGTACCTTAAGCCCCTACTGGCCAACATTGAGGACGAGGTCCAGGCCCGGTTCTACGGCTGCGGGTCGCCGCTGCCTCTGGCACTTGAGGGGTGCACTGTGCTCGATCTCGGCTGCGGCACGGGACGGGACTGCTACGTGGCCGCCCAGCTGGTGGGCCCATCGGGCCGGGTCATTGGGGTCGACATGACCGAGGAGCAGCTCGCGGTGGCCCGGCGCCACCGGGATCGCCACATGGACCGCTTCGGCTACGCCGAGCCCAATGTGACCTTCCTCCAGGGCACCATCGAGGACCTGGCGGCTTTGGGCATCGCCGACGATTCGGTGGACGTGGTGATCTCCAACTGCGTCCTCAACCTTTCCCCGGAAAAGGAACAAACCTTCGCCGAGATCTTTCGGGTGCTGAAGCCCGGGGGCGAGCTCTACTTCTCCGATGTCTTCGCCGACCGGCGGGTCCCGGAGCACCTCAAGGACGATCCGCTCCTGCGCGGGGAATGCCTGGGCGGGGCCCTGTACACGGAGGACTTCCGCCGGCTCCTGGCCCAACTGGGCTGCGCCGATCACCGTATCACCAACCGCAGCCCCATCGCCCTGGAGGATCCCGAGGTCTACGCCAAGGCCGGCATGATCGGCTTCGAGTCCATCACGGTGCGCGCCTTCAACCTCGGCCTCGAGGACATCTGCGAGAACTACGGCCATGTGGCCTACTATCAGGGCACCCTCCCCGAGAGCCGCCACGCCTTTGTCCTCGACGACCACCATACCTTCCCCGCGGGTCTGCCGGTCCCGATCTGCGGCAACACCGCCAAGATGCTCTCGGAGACCCGCTACGCGGCCCACTTCGATGTCATCGGGGACTTCTCCACCCACTACGGACCCTTCGACTGCGGCCCCGGAGAGGCCGGCGGCGGCACCCCCGACGGCGCCTGCTGCTAAAGGCACTGGACTTATGGGGAGGGGAAAGGGGGGTTGACGTTCTAATTAGCTTCCGTATTATATGGCCCCATGCTTTGGCTCCAGGACCTCCCCAAATACGAGACCCTGCAGCGGTTCGCCCGCCGCTATCCGGGGATGGATATCTCCGCAGTGGAGACCTTCCTGACCCTGCTGCGGGTGGCCAGCGATCTGTTCAAGGGTCTGGATGCCTGCTTGGCCCGCCACGGGCTACAGCAGGGCCGGTGGTGGGTTTTGATCCTGTTGATGAGGCGGGAAGACTTGACGGCCCCGCCCTCGGAGCTTGCCGAGCAAGCCGGCGTAACACGGGCCACCATGACGGGGCTCGTGGACAGCCTGGAGCGGACGGGCCTGGTTCAGCGCATCGCCGATGCCGAGGACCGGCGCTCGGTTCGGATTCGGATGACGGAACGAGGCCAAGAGGTCATGGATGCGGTGATGCCGGACTACTATCGCCGGGTTGCCGCCCTTTTCGCCGACATCGATGACGAGGAGCGCCAGCGTCTGGTGGCCGCGCTGGAGTCCGTCCAGGCTCGGGTCGCCTTTTTGGGGGCCGAGGATGCCCCCGAATAACCCCGATGTGATTTTACTATTTAATTAGGTTCCTAATTTTATGGAACCTCGCAACCTGAAGGAGTCGTCCTATGCCATTCCCGATATCGTTCCTTCGCACTTCCGCCCGATTGGGCCTTGTGGCTCTGGCTCTGGGCTGGCTGGCCACCGGGACCACGGCCTGGGCCGAGAGCCCGAAGGAGATCGTTAGCTCAGTCAACGAGCGCTGGAACGGGGCCTTCAACCGACAGGACGCGCAGTCTCTGGCCGGGCTCTATACCCCTGAGGCCACGGTGGTGCCTCCCACCGGCGAGGTGATCCGGGGTCGTGAGCCGATTGAGGGGTTCTGGAGCGATCTGTTGGGCAAGGGCTTCACCGATCACGCCATCGACATCGTCCGGGTCCAGAAGCGGGGAGACCGGATCCATCAGGTGGCCCGCTGGCAGGCCCAAGGGCCGGATGGCGATGGCGGGGTGAAGGAGTACAAGGGCCATCTCGTCACCATCCTCCAGCGCGGAGAGAACGGGAGATGGAGCACGGAGCTCCACATCTGGAACTAGCCCCTCCCTCCTGACCCGCAACGGGATCCCCTCAGTCCCCGGTTCGGCACTGCCGCCCGGGGGAGGGGATCCCTTCTTTTGCCATTTCCATTTCCCCTTCCTACCGGGAGGATTCCTTGCAACCCGGAAGGCTTGTCGCCTACACCACGCTCGCCGGGGCCACGGTGCTTCCTGCGGTCCCCGCCATTGCGGGAGTCAGCGGCGGGGGCGGAGTGGTCTCGAAATACATCTGGGCCGGTGTGGTCATGTCCGAGGATCCCGCGATCCAGGGGAACCTGGCATACCGGCACCGCCCCGGATTCCACGCGGGGGTTTGGGCCTCCTCGCTGACTAAAGCGGCCTCGGACAACAACCAGCTCAATCTGACCATCGGTTACAACGGGACCAGGGGGAGCCTGGGCTGGGACATCGGTTTCCTGTATCACCGCTTCACCGGCAGCGGGGCCACTGATAACGACGCCAACGCTCCTCGGGCCTACGGACGCCTTTCTTACGAGTCCCTGACGGTGATTGCCAAACCCGCTTTGGACGACGCCAGTTGGGTGGCCCAAGGCGACATCTACATCAGCATTGGCCTTACCCAATCCCTCCCTGGGGGCTTCACGGCCTCCGCTAGGGCGGGCTTCTACCGATTCGCCGGGGATGCCGTCCTGGACGATGGCACTGTGGTCACCCCCAAGGAGCAAAAGCTGGCTTTCCGGGATGCGGACCTCGCCCTTTCGCGGGGTCTCGGTACCACCGGCCTGGACGTCTCCATCCACTACACCATCGGCGGGGAGCTTCGCGACGGGGAAGGACTCGGCAACCACCTCTGGGCCGGCCTCTCCTGGTCCCTCAACTAGCGGGGGAGGGAAACGGAAGATCCAAAGCCCTAGGATCGTCAGCGCGGCTTGCGGAAGCGCAGGGTCATCCGGTCCGATTCCCCGATAGCGCGGTATTTCTCGACGCACTGGGAGCGCTGATCGGGATCTTCCTTATTGCGGCAGTACCGCAGCGTCGGGGGCAGGGTCCAGACACCAGCCGGGTGATCGGCGGTGTCCTGCGGGTTGGCATTGATCTCGCTGCGCGCCGCCAGCTCGAATCCGACCTCGCGGGCCGCCTTGATGACTAGCGATTCCCGCACGTAGCCCGTGCGCTTTTCAGCCTCGGGGACCGCGTCCTCCGTGGCGCGGTGCTGGACCACCGCCAGGATCCCGCCGGGCCGCAAGACCTCCCGCGATGCGGCGAGGACCGTGTCGGTGATGCCGGCGTCGATGAAGTTGTGGAAATGCCGGGAGAGCAGGACCATATCGGCGCTGGAGGGCTCGCCCAGACGGGCATGCTCGGGGGGATCAAAATCGATCACTTGAACCTGGCTGAAGACCTCAGGGTGGTCCGCCAGCTTGTCCTCGAAGGCATCCCGGATACGGCCCCGGAACGCCGGCTCCCCGTCGGCGGGAAAGGCGGCGGCGACGAGCTGGCCCTCCTCCCGCAGCACAGGGGCCAGCACCTCCGTATACCAGCCGGTGCCCGGCCACACCTCCACAACCGTCATGTCGTGCTCCAGGCCGAAGAAGGCCAGGGTGTCCACCGGGTGGCGGTAACGGTTGCGCGCACGATTGTCCTCGGAGCGGTGCTCGCTCTCCGCGGCGGCCCGCACGCCCTGGCGGATCGATTCTTCCGAGGAGGCTTGCGGCCAAGCCGAGCCCAACGGAGCCAGCAGCGTGGCCGCCAGCATCAAGGCCCCTAACCGGATCGCCATCGTAACTCCCACTGGTAATAGCGTGACCGGGCCCACAACGGCCGCCAGGGCCCCATCCGGATCCGCGTTCAAACCGGATCAGGGGCCCGTTTCCCAATCTATCGTCTGTCCGCTCGAGGTTCCCATGCCCGGCCATTTTACTCCAGGTCCCCCCCCCGGCACCTCTGGGGAAATGGCTAGCCGTTGCCCCAGCCTGGAAGCGACCTACCTGGGGGAGCGAGACCCGACGGCCGCGCCCCAGTGAGCCAGGCACTGCTCACCGAGGCCAGCCAACCCGGTGCTTTCAGCCAGAAGGCTACCCGTCGATCGGACCCATATCGCCCCCCGGGCCTGAAGCGGACCACCGCCAAGGTAGCCCCCATGACCCTGGCCACAACCAAATCCCTGGGGGCCGAGCCGCGTCTTGTTTAAAATGGAGAGTAGGGATCCCTAAGGATCCCCCTCCCCTTCCCGTGAGAAGCACCATGGACCAGACATCCGGACCCCTGACGGCCTATCAGGACTTCGATGAAGCCGCCCGTGCGGTCCTGGGCCATCTGCGAAAGCGCCTCCCCTTCTCCACCTGGTTGGTCACCCGGACCAAGGAGGAGGACAACAACTGGATCATCCTCCAGGCCGACGACGAGGGCTACGGCATTCAGTCGGGCGACGTATTCAACTGGTCGGAAACCCACTGTGCCCGCATGACCGCCGGCCAAGGCCCCACCATCGCGCCCCAGGCGGATGAGATCCAGGTCTACCGGGAAGCGCCGTTCGGGGCCCAGTACCCCATTGGGGCCTACATCGGCTTCCCCCTGCGCTCTCCCGACGGCCACCTCCTCGGCACCCTTTGCGCCATCGATCCCCACCCCCAGCCGGAGGAGATCACCCAGGAGCGCTCGAACCTTGCAGTTATGGCACAGTTGCTCGCTTCCCTCATGGATGCCGAGCTCCAGGTCCGCCGCCAAGGCAAGCAGATGAGTCGGCTGCGCCAGGAAGCCACCCGGGACCAGCTTACGGGGGCCAATAATCGACGCGGCTGGGAGGAGCTTCTCGCTTTCGGCGAGCAGCTATGCGCCAGCCTGGGCAGCCGGGCCGCCGTAATCCGGGCCCATGTCCACGATCTCCGCAGCTTCAACGACGTTCACGGTCGAGAGGCCGGGGACCGCCACCTAAGGCGAGCGGCGGATATCCTGCAGGAAGAAGCTCCTCGCTCCGATTACACGGCTCGGCTAGGTGGCGCGGACTTCGGCCTGTTGGCGCTGGAATGCAGCAAGGCCGACGCCAAGGAGCTGATCGAAGGAATACGGAAGCGGTTCGACGAGGCCGACCTCCGGGCCACCTTCGGCTACGCTACTCGGGATCCCCACCACACCTTATGGGAGACCAAGGACAAGGCCGACCGGGCGGTATACGAGGCCTTTTTCGGGATCCCCCGGCCCGAGCCCGACTGAGCCGAAGCGGATCGACGCCTTCCGTCTTGCGAATCAGTGGCAGTGCTTGGGATTACGGCCCCCAAGCCCGGTTGGATGCCGATCATCAACACCCGCAGAGTCCCAGCTGCGCAGCCGAAGGGGCAATAGCGGGCGAGGGGGTACTGGGAGGGGCGTAGGTCGGGGGCCCGGCCGCAGACACCGGGGCCGGGTAGCAAGGTCCCTCTGGCTGGCCGGACTTGCCGGGCTGGCCCTGGGATTCCTCCCCCAAGCAGCCCCGGCGAAAGCCTGTGGGGAGGAGGGGATCGCGGTCCAGGTCCTCGGCTCCGGCGGGCCCATTGCGGACGACGCCCTGGCCGGGAGCGGCTTCCTGGTCTGGCAGGACGGCCGAGCCAGGGTCCTGGTGGACGCCGGCGGCGGGACCTTCGTACGCTTCGGAGAAGCCGGTGCCCAGCTCAGGCACCTCGAGCTGATCGCCCTTACCCACCTGCATACCGATCACGCCGCCGATCTTCCCGCGATCCTCAAGGGCGGGTATTTTAGTGCCCGCTAGCGCCCCCTGAAAGTCAGCGGTCCCGGGGGAAGCGACCCCTTCCCTGGCCTGGAAGGCTTCCTGCCCGGACTGTTCCCCCCCCGAGCGGGGCATCTTTCGGTACCTCTCCGGATTCCGCGACGGCAGCGACGGCAGCGACGGCCTGTTCCGTTTGCACCCGGTACAGGTGGATCCAAAGCGAAGCTCGCCGCGCACCGTTCGCGATACCGACGGGATAACGGCGCGAGCGGTGGGGGTCCACCACGGCATTGTCCCCGCCCTGGGCTACCTGATCGAGGTCGGCGGGCACCGCCTGGCCTTCAGCGGCGATCAGAGCAGCCAGCGTCCGGGCTTCGCCGAAATGGCCAACGGCGCCGACCTGCTGTTCATGGCCCACGCCATTTCCGAAGGAGCGGGGAAGGTCGCACGCGAGCTGCCCGCCACTCCCTCCGACATCGGCGCCCTGGCCGAGCAGACTGATACCGACCAGCTAGTGCTCACCCACCTGATGGCGCGAAGCGTGCGCGAGCCCGAGCGCAACCTGGCCCGCATCCGATAGCGCTACGACGGGCCGATCGCTCGGGCCGGCGATCTGGACTGCTTCCGGGCCGAAGACCAACCCGCCGCGTCCCGGAAGGCTATTCCTCTGCGGGGCTCGCCGGATCGAGCGCTCGGGGGCAATCCGCTCCCGGTCCTCCGGCGACAGCCGGCGCCAGCGGGACCACAGGGGCCAACCGCTCACCTGGACACCCAGGCTTTCCAGCCACCGCGCCACCCGGCCGTTGGAGTTGCTGGCAAGGGAGTAGGAATCGGGATGGGGGACGAAGACCAGGTCATAACGCCGATTTTCATGCCGACGCTCGCCATGGTCCCGGAAAAGGGCGTCCAGCTCCCGGCGCAGCACCGCCACCCGGTCGGCCTCAACCGACACGGGGATCACCTCCCGGATGCCGACTGCAACGGCACGCCGCACCCCGGCCTCGGTGGCCGAACCGGCGAGCTCGCGCCGGCCCAGCCCCGCTCGGGTGGGCCAAAGCACGGCCCGGGTCCCTTGCCAGAGCCCCGTGCGGTTGCGGGCATAATAGTCCCAGTCGCCGTAGGCATACCGAACAAGGCCGCCTTCTGCCCGCGGCAGGACAAGGGTGGTATGGCGCCCATGGTCTAGCAGGAAGGCCCTTCGGGGGTCCTCCACCTCCCCAGGAGGGATTAGGGTGGCGGTGCATGCCCCCAAAAGGAGCGTGGCCCCAAGGAAAGGCGTGGCCCCGAGCGAACGCCAGACCATAACCGCGCCTTCAGGTCCCGGGAAGCACTTGCTTGGCCAGAGCCACCGCAATGACATAGGCGAGGACCACCAGGGCCGCGGCGAAGGCCCCAGCCCGTTGAGCCCTGGGGGATCCGGGACGCAGGGCCAAAAGGCCCAAGCCAATGTAAAGGACGATCCCTCCGAGCTTGGCCATCAGCCAGGGCTGGGACCAGTAACCGGACAAGTAGGCGAGTCCAAGACCGCTGGCCAGCAGCAACGTGTCGTTGGCATGGGGCAGGACGCGCGCCCAGCGCCCCGCAGGCGGGGTCCCCTGTACCAGGGTCCACAATCCGCGCGACAGGAACAAGGTCACCGTGATGGCAACAAAACCCAAGTGTAGGCCCTTGATGACCGGATAAACGGAAAAAAGGGTCAACTAACTGTGCCCTTTAAATACGTTGTCCACGAGTTTCCTCCCAGTAACGCTATAGGTGAAAGCTTCAGCAACCTGGGAGAAACACCTTGGACATCCACCCAAATTCCCGGCATACACCGGCGGATCGAGAGGTCCCGTTCCATCCTATGCTCCGTGAGGACCAAAATTCCCGATCCGGAGCCTAGGAAGCGGAGTAACCGCCAAGACGGTTTGCAAATGAGTACACCGGAATCGTGTGCAGGGGCGCAGCGGGTTGGCGGATCGGTCCCGGCGATCTCGGCGAAGTCCTCGGAGCAGCCAGCCTGGCCTGGTACACCGACTCGTGGGCTGCGTCGGCAGGGTTGGACTGGCAAGCGCATCAGCCAGGCGACTGGGGTCTCCATGCCGGCCGTTTCCCTTATCCTGCGCCGCCGTCGATTCAGCCGGGCGCGGGATCTGATCCCAGCCCACCCAGTTACCCGCTACACCCATGAGGCCGCGGGCGTCGTGCTGCATCTGGATATCGAGAAGCTGGCCCGGTTCCAGCGCCCGGTTCACCGGGTGACGAGCAATCGTCGCCAGGACTCGCCCGGGGCCGGCTGGGAGTTCGTCGCTGTCGTCGTGAACGATGCTTCCCGGCTCAGCTACGCTCCGGATAAGCCCGACAAGCGCCAGCAGACCGGCGAGGAATTCCTGCGGGAAGCCCTGGCCTACATCCACCGGTTCGGCATCCGCCACGTCTGCCGAATTCTACCTGATCAAGGCGCCTGCTACCGGTCCCAGCGATTCCGCAAGGCCTGACGCAATCGGGACACCACCCATCGCATCACGCGGCCCTACATCCCCCAGACACTGGGGGGAAGGATGGGTATCGCTTGGCGGATCGTGAAAAGAGGGGGCGGACCCTCTCATTAATGGCAAGGCCGAGCGGTTCATCCAGACGACCCTCAACGAATGGGCCTACGCCGCAAAATACAACTCTTCGGCACAACGCCGAACCCGGCTTCCGCTTTGGCTTCAGGAGAGGAATACAACCGGCTCCGTGCCCCCGGCAAGCTAAACCATCCACCCCCGATCAGCGTTTTGGGCCAACCGCGGGCAAAGTCTTGATGAAGTATATCTAGTACCCTGACGGGGAGACTATCTGAGACCCGGGGTCGAGCGGTCTCTTCCGAAAGAGGGGTCCTCTTTCCGACCGCCCCGGAAATCGCCAAAGGAGCACTGGATGGACGAAGAAATCTTCAACATGGACATGCGCAAGTTCCTGAAGCAGGTAGGAGTCACCTCCCAGCAGCAGATCGAGAAGGCGGTCCGGAAGGCGCTGGAAGAGGGCCAGCTCCCCGAGGGCAGCGAGCTGACCGCCCGCGTCACCCTGGAGGTGGACGGACCCGATGGCGAGCGCATGGTGAGCCACGCGGTAGACGGCCAGATCCGGGTGGATCAGGGAGGCCCGTAGGCCCTGCAGGGTTTACGGGAGCCGGGATAACATCCCGGATTCTTCCGGTCTTACCCTATAGACGACCGGTATGTTGGTGGGCTACCGTTTCCCCCCTGAAGCCAGCGCTTTCAGGGCAACGTCGAGGAAAGCCATAGCCCACGGGCTGGCCTGCCAAGGGCCCGACACCCCCATGGCCGGGCATGGTGCAACGATTCGGGAATCTTCAGGAGAGGGCCATGCGCTGGATCGCTTACCAGGACGCGGTCAACGAGCTGTTCGATCATCAGCGTGAGCGGCTGCGCCGCAGCCACGAGCTCCTCGACGCCATCGTCCGGGACGGCTACCCCGGGCTGGAGCACATGACCCTGGAGCGACTGGCGAAGGAGTACGAACGGGTCTTCGGCGAGCCGGTACGCATCGCCTTCGACCGCAGCTCGCCCGGCGACGACGAGGAAGGCGCCGCCTGAATCGGCCTGTCCCGGGATCGCCTTTCTGCCCGCCGGCTTCTCCGGCGGGCTTTTTATTTCCGGGCCACCTTTTGCCCCGGCTCAACCGATCCGATAGGTGTTGGTATCGGCCCGATAGTCGAGACCGTCTTCGGCTACCCGGCCATTGAGGGCCTGCTCGAAGAACCCGGTAAGGGCCCTGGCGCTCTCCCGGCCCAGATCCCGGGGCTCGAAATAGGAATGCTCATCGCCGATGTAATCGGTAAAATCGATGTAGGTGGCCCCCGCCGCGCCCTGCTCCCCGAGGGTGCTGCCGAGGCGGGCCTTCTGCTGCTCGCCGACCTTGAGCGCCGACAGGCCGAGGGCGCAATCGTCCTGGTTGATGGTGATATAGACCCGACGTCGAGCGCGGATCCGCTCCACCCAATGGGCGTGGTCGGGGTGATTGGTATCGGGGGCCTTCAGGATCACGTTATCGAGGACGACCTCCCGGCTCAGGCGCTCGCTGGAGCTGAGCAGCATCTTCTTGTAGAGATAGCTGCCCATGCTGTGGGCTAGCACCGTGACGTTGAAGGGGCAGACGCGCTCACGCAGGGCCCTGGCGAGCACTTCCCGCCGGCGCTCAGAATTGTCCGGATGCTCG
>JAHEOG010000184.1 GCA_018609925.1 Gammaproteobacteria bacterium | reverse complement strand
GATGGTGAGGGAGTAGGTGCCGGTGTCCGGGTCCCACCGGCCCGAGCAGTGCAACCGAGGGGTGCCGGCCTGGGTGTACCACAGGCGGAACTGGGCCAGATCCACCTCGCCGGCCTCCTCCATGGCCCGGACCAGCTCCTCGGTGGTCACCGCCTGACCGTCGTGGCGCTCGAAGTAGAGATCGGTCCCCCTCCGGAAGGCCTCGGGCCCCAGCAGGTGGTACATCATGCGCACCACCTCGGCGCCCTTCTCGTAGACGGTGGGGGTGTAGAAATTGCTGATCTCGATGTAGCTGTCCGGACGCACGGGATGGGCGGTGGGCCCGTCGTCCTCGGGGAACTGGGCGGAGCGCAGCCGGCGGACGTCGTCGATCCGCTGCACCGCCTCCGAATAGCGCTCGCCGGCGAACTGCTGCTCCCGGAAGACGGTGAAGCCTTCCTTCAGGGAGAGCTGGAACCAGTCCCGCAGGGTTACCCGGTTGCCGGACCAGTTGTGGAAGTACTCGTGGCCGATGATGGCCTCGATCCGCTGGAAATCGGCATCGGTGGCGGTCTCCGGCTTCGCCAGGATGGCGCTGGTGTTGAAGATGTTGAGGCCCTTGTTCTCCATGGCCCCCATGTTGAAGTCCTCCACGGCCACGACCTGGTAGACGTCCAGGTCGCACTCGCGGCCGTAGCGGGCCTCGTCCCACGCCATGGCCTCCTTCAGGGAGCGCATGGCGTGATCGACCTTGTCCTCGTTGCCGTGCTCCACGTAGATTCGCAGGGCCACTTCCCGGCCCGAGGCGGTGGTGAAGGCATCGGAAACCCGCGCCAGGTCCCCGGCCACCAGGGCGAAGAGGTAGGAGGGCTTGGGGAAGGGGTCGTCCCACTGGACCCAGTGCCGACCGTCGGACAGACGCCCCGCCCCTACGCGGTTGCCATTGGCGAGCAGGACCGGATAGCGCTCGGCGTCGGCCACGATGGTGGTGGTGTAGGTGGCCATGACGTCGCTGCGGTCGGGGAAGTAGGTAATTCGCCGGAAGCCCTCGGGCTCGCACTGAGTACAAAAGGTATCGCGCGAGCGGTAGAGGCCTTCCAGGGCCGTATTCTCCTGGGGCCGGATGCGAGTGAGGACCTCCAGGGTGAGCTCCTCGGGCGGGGCGGGTAGCCTCAGCTCTTCCTCGCCAACGGCGTATTCGTGCTCCTCAAGGGGACGCTCGTCCAGGACGAGCCCGGTCAGCTCCAGCCCGCGCCCATCCAGGACCAGATCCCCGGGCTCCTCCCGCTCGGGATTAGCGCGCACGCGCAGGCGGGCGCGCACGTCGGTGTACTCCTCCCCCAGCTCGAAGTGCAGGTCCACGTGGTCCACCAGATAGGCGGGCGGGGTGTAATCCGCCAGGCGAACGGGGCGGGGGCTCTGCTGCTGTCGCGCGTCGGCCATCGGGTGGTTTCCTTATAGGGTATGGATTCCCGCAGGACGCAGAGACGGGAGCGGAAGCCAAGGAAGGGGGCCTTTGCCAAAGACCCGCTCTTCGCCAGAGCCTACAGCGGTCCGGGCGGGCCGGCGGGCCCGGGGGTATTCCCCCCCCGTGGGCCCTGTAGCCTCCGTGGTTGGATCCCCGCCGACTTCACCCCGCCCCCTGCGGGCTTAGTGTCTTTGCGGTTACTACGTCGACAACGCCTATTCGCCCTGCACGGTCACCGTGACCTGGCGCCGGAAGCCGGCATAGCGGTGCTCCCACAGGAAGACCCCCTGCCAGGTCCCCAGCAGGCACCGGCCCTCCCGGACGGGCACGGTCAGGCCCGCACCGGTGAGAACACTTCGGATGTGGCCGGCCATGTCGTCGGCCCCTTCCAGGTCGTGGCGGTAGGCCGGATCCCCATCGGGGGCCAGCCGGGCCAGAACCGTTTCCAGGTCGGCCCGGACGTCGGGATCGGCGTTCTCGGTGATGGTCAGGGAGGCGCTGGTGTGGTGCTGGAAGACGTGGCAGAGGCCGGTGCCGAGGCCTGAGGCCCTGACGATCTCCTCGATCCGGTCGGTGATCGCATAGGTCCCCCGACCCTGGGTGACCACCGTGATGTCCTCCTGGACGACCATAACCACCCTCTCCCCTGGACGTTGGGACCTGCTCCAAGGCCACTTCAACGATCCGGGGGCCTTCCCGCCAGTACCGCTGCATCTCCAGGAAGGTGTAGGAAGCGGACCAGGTGATCAGCACCAGCCCGGTTACCGCCTCGCTACCGGCCAGCAGGCGGATCGGCCCCTGAGGCACGATATCGCCGAATCCCACGGTGGTATAGACCACCGCCGAGAAGTAGAGGTGGTCGAAGAACCCCTCGATGGCGACGAGCTCCGGATGGAGGGAAACCAGGCCTCCCAACCCCCCTATCTGCCAGCACAGGAAGTAGACGGCGCCGAACAGGCCCACCTCGATGCCGTGGAGACCCAGAAGCGCCAGGATCAGGGCCACCAGTCGGGGTCTCGGCCGCCCGGGCAGGCGCCGCAGCCCCAGGGACAGCCCGTGGAGGCCCTGATAGTGGACGAGGACGATCAACGCCGTGACGAGAGCGGTCACCCCGCTCATGGCCATCTGGCCCACAAGCGGATCGGCCAGGAAACCCTTCATGGCGAATCGGGCTCCCGTGGGCTCGTCCCTCTCGGCAGCCGTAGGCGGGCGATCCAGCGCCGGAGCTGGGCCAGGCTGGCGGAGCCCTCCCCGACCCCATAGCGCAGCCGGGTGTAGGCGGCCGTAATCGCCCGGATGGTGTGGGCCCGTTGCGGGAAGGCGGCGGCAGCCCGCTCGCCGAAGGCCTCCGGGCCTTCGGTCGGGGCCCGAGGCAGACCCGCCCGGGCCAGCTTGCGCTCGAACCGCGCGTAGATCCTCGCCGGCGGATCCGGCCAGGGCCGGCGGCGAGCCAGGACCCAGAGCGCAACCGAGCCACCGGCGACCCCGAGCGCCCCCGCCAGCAGCGTCACCATCTCCGGCCACCGCTCCAGGCCCAGACGCTGGAGGAGCTGGCGCTGCTGCCCCGGACCGTAGGCCAGGACCCAGCGGTTCCAGGCTGTAACCAAGGCGTCCACCCGCCAGCGGACCCCCTGCCACAGGCCGCCGTCGGACCGGGCCCTATCCGGAACCGGTTCCTCGTTCGGCACCGCCTCGGCCAGGCCTTGCTCCAGCCGGGCCGGGCTGACCGTGACGGTGGGATCAATCCGCCGCCACCCCTGCTCGGGCAGCCACACCTCCGTCCAGGCGTGGGCATCGGATTGGCGCACCACCATGTAGTCTTCATCGGGAGGCATGTCCCCCCCCAGATAGCCGGTAACCACCCGGGCGGGTACCCCCGCTGCGCGCATCAGGAAGGCAAAGGAACCGGCAAAGTGGCCACAGAACCCGGCCCGGGTGTCGAACAGGAAGCCGTCGATCCAGTTCTTTCCCGGGGACTGGGGTGGGGTCAGCGTATACCGGAATCCCCCCTCGCGGAAGAGCTCCAGGCCCTTCTCCACCACCTCGGCGGGACTTTCGGCTCCCTCCGCCCAGCTCCGGGCCAACTCTCGGGCTTGGGGATGACCCGATTCGGGAAGCGCCCGGTAGCGCTCGCGGCGCTCCGATGCCAGCCGAGGCTCCAGACGGAACTGGGGAAAGGAGCGCATCTCGTAGCCCCGGAGCTGGCGAACCCGGGATTCGGCGAGCGGGGTCAGAGTGCGGTCGAGGCGCCCCTCCGGAGGCGAGCTCCCTGGAAGGTCCAGGGCGAAGAGCCAATGGCGGTGGTGGGGCTCCAGCATGACGCGATAGGCCACGGCCCGGCCGGTATTGCGGGCCCGCGCGCCGGAGCCGGACCTGCGCTCCGGGGCCAGCCAGGCGCGACCGTCGTAGCGGGTCAGTACCGGACCCCGCCAGTACCAAAGTGACGGGCTCGGGGGACCGTCCTCGAAGGTGACCCGGAAGGCCACCTCGCCGGAGCGGGAGAGCCGGCTGATGGCCCCGGGGTCCATATGGTCATCCAGGCCGGTCCGGGCCGACCCCCCGCCCGGGCTCCCCAGTAGCGGCCCATCGATCCGGGGGAAGAGCACGAACAGGACCGCGGCGATGGGGATCGCCTGGGCCACCATTGCCCCTGCCAGTCCCCCGTAACGCCAGGGCCGGGGCTCCCCGGCGCTCCGGTGCACCGCGATCAGCACGGCGGTTAGCCCCCACGCCCCGGCGAAGAGATAGGCCCCGCTGGCCAGGGACTGGTCGAACAGGAGCTGGGCCGCAACCAGGAAGAACCCCAGCAGGATCAGGACCACCGCGTCCCGAAGGGACCGCAGCTCGGTGAGCTTCAGCGCCCCCATGACGCAGATGACACCCAGGCCGGCTTCCAGGCCCATGATCGTGCCGTAGCTCAAGCCCACCCCGGCCACCAGCCCCGCTGTCAGCACTCGTCGCGACCACCGGCCCGGAACGGGCCAGCCCCGCCGGGCAACCCCCAGCCGCCAGAGGCCCAGCGCCACCACCGTCCCTATCACCCAGAGCGGGAGGCGCAGGGCGTGGGGAACCAGGACCAGCCCCAGGACCAGGAGGAGGGCCTCAAGCGTCCGGGGATGGACGCGATCGGGGCCGGACATCAGGTCTCCAGGAGGGCGAGTGCTTCCAGACAGCGGTGGCGATGGGCCGCACCCTGGCCCGGGAGGATCGCTTCCGCAGGCAGGCGCAGGCCATATATCCGGCCCACCCGCTCGGCATCCAGGATCCACCGGGTTAGGCGAGCGATGCGCGCCTCGGCACCCATCCCCGGCAGGGCGTGCCAATCCAGCCAAATCCGGGAGGGCGCCTGGCCGGCGAACTGCTTGGTGTGGAGGTCCTGGCCGCGAGCTACCAGGCGCCAGGCCACGTGGCGGGGAGAGTCCCCCGCCTGGTACCGGCGCAGTCCCCGGAAGTCCTCGTCCCCCTCCCCGAACCGCCCGCCGCGTCCGACGCCCGCAACATCCTCCGGAGCGGGAACGGGACCGGTCTCGGGCCGGGGATAGACGAGGCAGGCCCAGTCCGGCTCCAGCCACGACCACGCCCGGAACAATCCCGTCGGGAAGGGGGTGGCTACAGCGAGGCGCCCGGGCCGGAGCCGACCCCGATGCGCGGCGGGCACCTCCAGGTCCAGCCAGCCCTCTCCCCAGGCGGGGACATCGGCGGCCGCGCTTGCCGCCCCCATGCGGACCAGCCCCAGATCCTTCCGGGACCGGCCGGCTCCCTCGGAGAGCCCCACCCGGAACCGGGCGGTTCCCCCAGCATGGACGGGGGGAGCGCCCCCACTCGCCACGGTGATCCCGAGCAGGTTACGGAAGGTATGGAGCATGGCGGCGAAGCCGATGCCCACTAGCAGGAATGCCAGCAGATGGGCGAGGCTGCTGCTGTAATTCACCGCGATCAGCCACAGGGTCACCACGGTGGCGGCGAAGCCGAGCCCGGCGCGGGAGGGAAGGATGTAGATCCGTGGGTAGTCGAGCCGAACGGCCCGGCCCTGGCGCCCCATGCGACGGGCAATCCAACGGTCCAAGAGGGCCGCGAGGCGAGCTCGAGGTCGGCGCAGGAAGGCCATTAGCCGGCCGCGCTCACGGGATGGCTACCTCCGCCAGGAGCTGGGCGGTATCCTCGTCGGAGGTACGGGCCTCGTCGAAGGCGATCGGATGGAGGCGGTGTCCGGCCACCGCCGGGAATACCGCCTGCACGTCCTCGGGCAGGACCCCTTCCCGGCCGTCGATGAAGGCCCAGGCCTGCGCCACCCGCAGCAGCGTCAGTCCGGCCCGGGGGGACAGCCCCATCCGGAAGCGCCCATCGGAGCGGGTATGGTTGAGCAGGTGCTGGATGTAGTCGAGCAGGGCGGGCGAGGTATGTACCCGGGTAACCCGCTCCTGCAGGTCCGCGAGCTCGGCGGGTTCCAGGGCGGGCTCCAGGGTGGGTACCAGCTCCGAGCGATCCTGCCCCTCCAGCAGCTCCCGCTCGGAACGGGGGTCGGGGAAGCCCAGGGAGATCCGCATGTGGAAGCGGTCGAGCTGAGACTCCGGCAAGGGGAAGGTGCCCACCTGGGTCAGCGGATTCTGCGTAGCGATGACGAAAAAGGGGGCCGGTAAGGACCGGCTTTGCCCCTCCACGGTGACCTGGGCCTCCCCCATGGCCTCCAGGAGGGCGCTTTGGGTCTTCGGGGTGGCGCGGTTGATCTCGTCGGCCAGCACCAGCTGGGCGAACAGGGGTCCCGGATGGAACACGAAGGTGCCGCTGGCGCGCTCGAAGACGGAAGCCCCGATGATATCGGCGGGCAGGAGGTCGCTGGTGAACTGGATGCGCTGGAGCTCCAGGCCCAGGAGGCGGGCCAGGGCCCGCGCCAGGGTGGTCTTGCCCACACCGGGAAGGTCCTCGATCAGGAGGTGCCCGCGGGCGAGGAGGCAGGCGAGCGCCAGGCGAGTCTCGGTCTCCTTGCCCAGGATCACCCGATTGAGGGGATCCAGGAGGTTGGCTACGGGACTGTTCATCGGGGCTCCCAATGGGCTGGGCCGGGGCCTCGCTTTATAACATACTCGGGGTTTCTGGCTTGGGAGAGGAACCCCAGAAGGAACCGTTTTGGGGCCGTTCAGGGAAGGCACCATGTCCTCTTCCGGGGATAGTGGACCGGCCGCCGATTTCGAGGCGCTGGTCGGTCCCCATGTGGATCACCTCTACCGCATGGCCTACCGCTTCACCGGTCGGCGGGAAGAGGCCGAGGACCTGGTCCAGGACCTGCTGGTCAAGCTCTACCCGCGGGTGGAGGAGCTGGCCCGCGTGGATCAGCTCCGGCCCTGGCTGACCCGAGTCTTGTACAACCAGTTCGTTGACCAGCACCGCAAGCGCTCCCGCCTGCGGCTGTGGGGCAGCAACGAGGACCCGGAGGACGATCGGGGGGACCCCTTCGATCGCATGGCCTCCGACAACCCCGGCCCCGAGCGGGCTGTCCAGGACCGGTTCACCCAGGCACAGATCGAGGAGGCACTTGCCCAGCTGAGCCACGAGCACCGGGCGGTGCTGGCACTGCACGACATGGAGGGATACACCCTGGTGGAGATGACCACCATCCTGGAGGTCCCCACGGGCACCCTGAAATCCCGGCTCCATCGGGCGCGGGCCCGGATCCGAAGGCTTCTCACCGAGGATGGAACCTTTTGACGGTCTCCTGCGTGTCACTGGGTGAAAGGAGGCCGACTATGATCTGCAGCCAAGTACAGCGGCAGCTCGCGGTGTACCTTCGGGGGGCCATGGAGGTTGCCGACCGCCGGGCCCTGGAGTGTCACCTGAGTGGCTGTGAAGAGTGCGCCGGCTACCTCTTCCAGTCCACCTACGTGAACGGGGGCCGGGTCCAGATGCGGGACAGCGAGGCGCCCTCCGAATCTCTTGGGAGAAGCATACGGGCATGAGCTGCGAGACGCTCCGGGAGCACCTGGACGACTACCTGGACGGCCGCTTGGCCGAGGCCACGGAGCGGGCCGTTTCCGAGCACCTCGCCGAGTGCGGGGCTTGCTCCCGGCGCCTCCAGGAAGCCCGGGACCTGCAGGGCGCCCTTCGGGAGATGGCGGTCCCGCCCCCCTCGGGGGATCTGCTGGAGCGGGCCATGCAGGCCCGTGCCCGAACAGCCCGGGCCCGGCGCCAGATGGGGGCCCTCGCCGCCGCAGCCAGCCTCCTGCTGGCGGTGGCCGCGGGGTGGCTGGCCTTGGATACCCGGCAAGATCCCTTGGAAGGCACCCGGATGGTCGCGGTGACGCCGAATCAGCCGGAAAAGGTGAGCCTCGTCTTCAACAGCTCCGAGCGCCTGGAGGAGGTGACCCTCACGGTGAAGGTACCGGAAGGGGTTGAGCTGGCGGGCTATCCCAATCAGCGAGAGCTCTCCTGGCGCACCACCCTGGAGGCGGGGCGCAACGTGCTGGAGCTCCCGGTCATCCTGCGCTCCATAACGGAGCGGGCTCTCGCTGCTCGGCTGGAGCACGGCGACTCCCGACGCGAGTTCCGGTTGCGCCTGCAGCCTCAGGAGCCCGAGCCCACGGGCGGACTCAGCCTGACGGAGGGGCCGGCCGCCTAGCCTAGCCAACAAAGGGGATGCTACGAGGTCCGAAATGCTACGGCTCCGATCGCTATGGTGGATCGCTTTGGGACTGCTCCTCCTGCCGGGCACTGTCGCCTGGGGGGCCGACCCGGAAGTGACCATGGACGTGGTGGAGGACCCCGACGACTCCGGGCCGGTAAGCAACCGCATCGAGCTGCCCGAGCCGGCGCAAGGGACCAATGCCCCGAGGGGGGATGCGGGGCAGCAGGAATCCTCCTCCGAGGAGGGGCCCGAATCGGGAAACGAGGCGTCCCAGTTCGGCCAGGAGACGGCGGGGGAAGCCCGTGACGAGGCCCGAGAGCGGGGCCGCGAGTTCGGCCAGGAGGTGCGGGAGCGCGCCCAGGATGTCCGCGAGGAGCAGCGGGCCAGCCCCGGAGGGCCTGGCGGAACAGGCCCTCCTTCCGGAGTTGAACCGCCCGGTGGTGAACCTTCGGGCGGAGGACCGTCCAACCCCAATCCTGGGGGGCCGGCCAGCCCCAACCCTGGGGGACCGGCCAACCCCAATCCTGGGGGACCGGCCAACCCCAACCCTGGGGGACCGGCCAACCCCAATCCTGGGGGACCGTAAGGGAGGAAGGCCAAGACAACGGCAAAGACAAACT
>JAHEOG010000183.1 GCA_018609925.1 Gammaproteobacteria bacterium | reverse complement strand
GGACCTGGCCGCCGGGCAGACCTTGCTGGCTGCGTTGAATCACCGGTTGCGGGATACCCCTTCCGAGAGCCGTCCTGAACCGGTCCCCGAACCCAAAGGCGCGCCCGGGAGCGTTCCCGACGAAACCCCCGCCCCCGACGTCCTCGACCGGGTCGATCTGACCCCCTCCCTGGACGAGCCCGACTACAAGTCCCGTCTCAGGGCGGCACAGAAACGGTTGCACAAGCTGTCCTGGGACGCCTGGAATCAACGGCGCGCGCTGGTGGCTGTTTTCGAAGGCTGGGACGCCGGTGGCAAGGGCGGGGCCATTCGCCGGGTGACCCAGGCCATGGACGCGCGCCTATACCGTGTCATCTCCGTGGGCGCTCCCACGGACGAGGAGCGCGCCCACCCCTACCTGTGGCGCTTCTGGCGCCAGGTGCCGCGCGACGGTTATGCCACCTTCTACGATCGCTCCTGGTACGGCCGGGTCCTGGTGGAGCGCGTGGAAGGCCTGGCCGGCCCAGCGGAACTCGGCCGCGCCTACGGCGAGATCAATGAATTCGAGCAGCAGCTCACCGAGCACGGCACGGTTCTGGTCAAGTTCTGGCTCCACATCAGCCCGGAGGAGCAGCTGCGCCGCTTCCGCGAGCGCGAGAGAACTCCCTGGAAGCGCCACAAGATTACCGACGAGGACTGGCACAACCGGGAGAAACGGGCGGACTACAAAAGGGCGGTGAACGACATGGTCACCCACACCTCCACCGCCTGGGCCCCGTGGACCCTGGTACCCGGCGAGGACAAGCGCTACGCCCGGGTGATGGTGGCGGAGCGGCTGTGCGAGGCGCTGGAGGCGGCACTGGAGGAAGGGAGCTGAGCGGGGCCAGTCGGCCAGGTAGCCACGGAGCTTGAGCAGAAAAGGGATCAAATCCGTCCCTGACCGTCAGGTGCCACCGGCCAGCTCGGCACCGGCCTGATTCGCCAACGGTTTGCTTCAGCCCAGTGGTTTCAACAGGTAAGGAGGGGAGCCAGGGCAAGAAAGAGGCGGGTATGGGAACTGTCATGTCAAGACTTGACCCCTTTCGATCCTCGGCGGGAAATGGGAGCACCCCTGCCACATAGGACAAACCGGGCAGAATCATGCTAACCGGGGAAGCAAACGTTCTATCGCGCAGGAAACCGAAAAAAGTGATTCGGGATGGCCCGTGTTCCGGGTACCTTGGCCGCCGATCTCGAGTCGCTAGAAAGGGACGGGACTATGCGCACGAGGGGATCGCTCGGGGCGGGCTGGGCGGTTGTGCTGGCTTTACTCGCGATCGGGGCGATTTTCTCCGGGGTGCATGCAATTCTGGCGGATTCGGTCACCACACCCGCGAAGATCGGTGACGGCAAGCGGGTGTACGGCACCGATACCATCCTTGTGGGGGTTGGATGGATCCTTATTGGCCTGGCTTTCACGGCGAAAGTTCTCCTCGCCCGGCAAGGGGGGCACGCCGGTTCCGTGGCTGGGGTCATTCTGGCCGTTACCGGGGGCCTGTTTTGGCTTGCCGCGTTGTAAGCCAGCCGCCCCTGGAATCCTGGGGCCACCTCACAAGAGAAATAGAGAAGGGATCGGACCATCAGTCCGGACCAGCTTTCAGTAGCCGGTACAGGTATTCAACCACGTTAGGGTCATCCCGGTGGTTGAACCGGAATGCCATCTCCCGCATGAACAGCCGGAAGGTTCTCTTGTAGCCTCCGTGGTAGAGCCCGATCGCGGCGCTCGGCGCAGGACCAGAAGTTCCCGATCCCGTTGATGGGCATGCCCGGCCGTCGACAAAGGCTTGGCCGTGGTCAATTCGAACATGGTGGAAGCCTTCCACGTCGAGGTGGTCATAAGCCCGGAAGCTGTCCGAATAGACCCAGGATTGGGGTTGTACATGGGTTTTGATGGCGCCTTGCAGGTTGGCCCGATTGACCCGCTGGGGGAACACCACGCGAACCTCGCCGCCGCGCTTGAGCAGCCGGAACACCGGGATCTTGCCAGCGGCCCCGCGGCCGCGTTTGCCCTTGCGGACGCCGCCGAAGTAGGACTCATCGACCTAGACTTCGCCGCCGATCTGACCCCGGGCCTACCGGCTCTCCTCGGCGATGGCCTCCCGCAGGCGCCGGAAGGGCAGGCCTGGACGGTCTTGCGATTGAGCCCCAGGTCCCTCGCCATTCGCTCGGCGGGAACCATAAGCCAGAACAAGCGGGCCAGTTCCCGCAACGTGGCATCATCTAGCTTAGCGGTCCGCCGCCGGGGCGTGAACTTCTTACCGCACCGACGGCATTTGCGGCGTCCGTCGCCGAGTCGATAGCTCCCTCGGGCACCGCAGCTGGGGCAGGTGATATGCCGACTGCCACGTGTCACATGGGATGGGGTAAATTGTGACTTCCCGATCCCGAGCTAACTGTTTGATTCTGGACTATCAGGAAACCCTAACAGGGTCCTACCTGCTGGTCCGATCCCTTCTTCAGATACGCTCGCTTTCTCAGTACGGTGTTCCTGAAGTAGCCCGTGAAGTCGTAGTCCAAGCCGTTCCCCCCTTTCTAACGCCGGCCATACCCTCCCCCTCCCGGTAGCTCAAGGTTCAGCTCCTGCCCCGGATTCATCGGAAAGGCCGCCTTGGCCGGCTGCTGGTCGCCGTCGAGCAGGACCTTGCCCGGCCTTCCCGATTCGCCGCCGTCCCGGCCCGGAGCGCCGGTGCGCGTCCGCTCCGCCATGACCGACACCCGGGCCGGCTCGTCCACGATCAGGCGCACCCGCTGGCCCCGGCCACCTCGATGCTTGCCGGCGCCGCCGGAGCTCTCGATCAGCGACTTCTCCAGAATCCGCACCGGCGTCGTCGCCTCGATCACCTCCACCGGCACGGCCTGCACGCCACTGGGGAAGGCGGTGGCGTCGAGACCGTCCCACTCGGGCCCGGCGCCCATGCCCCCGCTCAGGAAGAAGGTCTGCGCCCAGGGGCGCTCCGCGCCCTGGATGTTCACGCCCCACAGGCCCGTCGCGCCCTCGGCGGGCAGGGGGATGGCCTGGCCGAGCGCGCCCATCACCGCGGGCGTTGCGAAGTGGCCTATGATGTGCCGCGCCGCCACCGGCTGCGGCGGCTGGGCGTTCAGCAGGCAGCCCTCGGGGGCGGTGACATGGATGGGCCGGAAGGAGCCGGCGTTGTGCGGGATATCGCTGCTCAGCCCGCAGGTGACGGCGTAGATGGCGTAGGCGGCGGTGTAGTTGAGCACCACGTTGATGCCCCGGGCCTGGGCGTCGGCGGTGCCAGCGAAGTCGCAGGTGAGCTCGTCGCCGGCCACGGTGACGGTGCAGCGGATGGGCAGGGGCTGCTCGAAGCCGTCCAGCTCCACCTCGTGGGAGTAGCGGCCGTCGGGGACCTGCCGGATAGCCTTCCGCACGGCGGCCTCGGAGCGGCCCAGGATCTCGTCGGCGAGGGCGTTGACGTCCAGATCCAGGCTGCGCAGCCGGCGGTTGGCCACCTCGCCGCCGATGACCTGGGCGCGCAGGTCGCCCATGACCACCTCGGGCAGGCGCACGTTCTCGCGGATGATGGCCTCGATGGAGGGATCCGGCTCGCCCGCCTTGTGGAACTTCACCCACGGCAGCCCCAGGCCCTCCTCGTGGACGTCGCGGCCCTCGGTGGTGAGGCCCCGGCCGCCGATATCGGCGGCGTGGCAGGTGGAGGCGAAGTAGGCGATGGGGGCCCCGTCGCCGGACCCCGCCTCGAAGACGGGCGTGACCACGGTGATGTCGTGGCGGTGCCCGGACACGGACCAGGGATTGTTGGTGAGCAGGACGTCGCCCTCACGCAGGGTCTCCGGTGGGTGGTCTTCGAGCATCTTCGTAACGGCCTGGGCCATGGTGTTGATGTGGCCCGGCGTTCCGGTGACCGCCTGGGCCAGCATGCGGCCCTTGCGGTCGAAGATGCCGGCGGAGAGGTCGCCGGCCTCGCGCACCACGTTGGAGAACGCCGTGCGCTGCAGGCTCGCGGCCTGCTCGTTGACAAGGGCGATCAGGCGGTTCCAGGCGGTGCGCAGGGCGACGTCGTCGATTTTCTCTCCCCTATCCTTCTGCTTCGAGATCCTTCAGACGATCCCTCAGTCGTTGGAGGGGGGCCAGGTAATGCCCAAGGCGTGCGTATAGCTGCCGCGCAAAGGCCTCGTTGTAGGTATGACTTGTGCGGTTGCGGTCGTCGAGCATAGCCAGCCAGGTGTTTTCGTCGTCCACCCAACCCTGCTCAAAGGCTAGCCGGAGGCATCCCTTGGGGGTTTGGCAGGACAGGCCCTGGTCCCTAGCTGCCGCCTGAATCTCCTTCCAAGCCAGCTCAAAGCAGAACTCGAAGCGCTGGATGGTCGCGTCCCGGTTCAGGTCGGTCTCCTCGGCGGCCAGCGCCTCCCCGAACCGGTCCACCGCCCGATCCAGGCTATCCAGAAGGGGGCTCACAGCTCGGCGCCTTCCCGCTCGATCTCCGCCCGGAGTCGACCCCCTGCCTCTGAGAGCCCCACCAGGTCCAGGCTGTACAGGGTCTCGAGGCCTTCCAATCGGTCCCTGGCCCGGACCAGTTCCATTTGGGTAAGGGGGGGATCCCGGTCCACAGCCAGGTCAATGTCCGAGCGCTGCTGGGCATCGCCCCGCGGCCAGGAGCCAAACCAGATCACCCGGGTGGCCTCCCCCAGCTCGGCGCGCAGGGCCGCGGCGGCCTCGCGGGCTACGGCCCGGGGTCGCTCGGGGACCTGAGCAAAGGGACTCGCTTCCAGGGACCTCGCCATCGCCTATCGCCTCCGGAGACTCGTATCCCGACGCTAGCGGGCCGCGGGGGGAAGGGCAAGGGTAGGCGGGGCGATAACCCCTCACCCCGAGGGAGGCGAACCCCCGGAGGACGTTCTCTCCGGAAGTCCCTGATAAGGCCCGGACCCCGGCAAGGGGGTCCGGGACCTTTCCGGGATGACGGTTGGCCCCTACTCCGGGATGGGCACCTTCTCCATCTCGGCCCGGTCGGGAGGACCCGCGGCGAAGAGGAAGACGGGCTCGACGCCGTGGCCGGGGTAGCGGGGAATGGCGGCGAGCTGGCTGCAGACGGTGGCGAAGTCCTCACGGTCCAGGTTGACCGCGGTTCCCGGCTCGTCCTCGGGGTGCAGGCGGCTGCCCAGCAGGTCCGTCCAGGCCCGCCAGTCACCGCTCTCCGGTTCGGGGGGATCGAGCCGGCGCAGCCGCGGCAGGTGGAGCTCGATGCGCGGGTCCTCCGGCTCGTCCAGGTCGCCGGTGGTCAGGATGTGGGGCCCGGGGGGCACCTCCCGCACCAGCACGCCCATGTCGTCGCCGGTATGGGCAATCCAGAAGGCGGTGGTGGGCCCGCCGACGAAGAGGTTGAAAGGCCGGTAGGAGGCGGGCTCGAGGTCGGCCAGGGCCTCGACGGCGGTCTCCATCTCGGCGTGCTCCAGGGCCTCCAGCACCAGCTCGCCGCGGCTGCGCCGGCCTTCCTCGGGCCCCACGGTGCCGCCCCGGTGGGACACTGCCGCCACCAGGCCGTAGCGGTTCATCCCGAACCAGGTCCCGCCAGCCAGCTCATCCATGGGCGCCACCACCTCGGGGCGCTCCGGCCAGTGCCGGTCGGGGCCGCGCCAGGGCCGGCCAGGATCCTCGTCGCGGTTGGCCCCCACCAGCAGGGGCCAGTCATCGTCCGGGCGGCGAAGGATGAGCAGGGTACACATGGCCGTTCTCCCTCCCCCCTAGGAAAACCGGAACGGGCGGCGGTACTCCCCGCGGATCTTCATCCGGCCGTGGGCCTCAAACTCCCGGATCAGGTCGTCTGTTGCCTCCAGGATACCGTGATCACCGTAGACCAGCGGGAGCTCCCCCTCCCAGCGGTCCACCTCGTCCGGGTACTTAACGGACAGATGGACCAGAGCCGAGAAGAACCGACGCAGGTTCACGAGGAGGTCGAAGGGCTCCTGGTCGCGGGAGAGGTCCAGGTCCTCGATGGACTCGAAGGTCACGGTAAAGGGCTCCTGGACCTCGGGCGGGATGTAGAGCTCGTCGTTCCACAGCCGGGTCCAGTCCACATGGTCGTTGGTCCGGTGGACGTGCTCGGCGTAGGCCCAGGCGCTGCCCACGTGGACGTCGTAGAGGTCGTCCAGGGCGTCGCCGAAGCAGGCGTTGAGCCAGTCCGCGATGCGCTCCATATACTTCCCGCCCGGGCCCTCGACCAGGTCCAGCGGATACACCAGATCCCGGTTGGCGGGGTGGGACTTCACCGCCAGCAGCGTGAGCAGCTCCTCCACCGTGCCCGCCCCGCCCGGATGGATGCGTCCGCGATGGGAGGCCCGGATGAAGGCCTCCATTCGCTTCTCCACGTCGGGGAAGATGATCAGCTCGCTGATCAGGCCGTTGGGAGCCTCGGCGGCGATGATCCCGCGCTCGGAGAAGCCGACGAAGTCGCGGTGGATGCCGCGCTTGTCGAGGTCCTGCTTGCCGTAGGCCACAACCGCGCCCTTGAACGGGGCCTTCATGACACCGGGACCGCACCCGGTGATGAACTCGGTGCCGTTGGCGAGGGCGTCCCAGTAGCCGGTCTCCTTGGCGAAGTCGTACTCGTCCCGGGAGACCGAGTGGCCGCCCCAGACGAAGCAGCGGGGCCGGGGCGCCTGCTCCAGCAGGGGGGTCCGAGCAACCATGGTGCGGACGAAGTGGGAGTTGGCCGCCGACTCGGTCTCCGCCTCGGGGAAGTGCGGCTCCATGATCCAGTCGCGGACAGCCTGGGAGATCTGGCGCTTCTGACGCTCGGGCAGGTCGCCGTTCAGAAGGGAGCCGGCGGGCAGGCCGGTGCAGCGCAGGGCCAGGCCGTGCTCCGTGGCCTTGGGCTCGAGCTCCATGTCGGCGAACTTCTCGCGCAGCTCGCGCTTGTCGTCATTGTCCACCTTGTGGATGTCGATGAGGGCGGCCACGGTCTCCCGGAGGCCGGAGTTGGCTTCCAGGATGCGATCCCGGAGCTTGTCGACGATGGCTCCGTGGAATGCGTCGATCCCGAGGACATCCGGGCGGATGTCCACCTCCAGGGTCTGCTCGGTCTCTGCGGCGATTCGGTTCATTGGGTCTCAGGTTCCGTCCCCGGCTCCGGCCGGGGGTGTCGTTTACAGGTCCAGCATGAGGCGCAGGCTGCCGTCGCCCAGAAGCTCCAGGCGCCCGTCGGGCGGCACCACCAGGGTGGAGGCGGCGTCCACCACCAGGGCGGGGCCTTCCAGCCGGGGCGGCAGCTCGGCGCGGCGGAAGCGGGGCGTGTCCAGCCATCGGCCCTCGTGCCAGGCGGGCGCCGTGGCGTAGGGCTCGCCCTCGCCGGGGACCACCTTGGGCCAGCCGATGGCGGGGGCGGTTCCCGTCGCCCGCACCCGCCAGGATACCGCCTCCACCGGATTGCCGGGGGCGGTGCGGCCGAACAGCTCGGCGTAGGCGGCCTCGAAGCGCTCGCGCAGGGCGTCGGCGTCGACCGGACCCTCGGGCAGCCGGGCGGGGACCTCGGTACCCTGACCGGCGTAGCGCAGGGTCGCCCAGCGCTCGACGGCGATGCCCTGGGCCCCGGCGTGCTCCAGCCGGGCCCGGCAATCGGCCTCCAGCTCGGCGAGCAGGGCGTCCACCTCGGGGAGGTCCAGCTCCGCCAGCCCGCCCGGCCAGGAGCGGGTGCGCTCGAAGGCCGGCGCCTGGGCCAGGCAGCCGTGGGCAGAGGCCACACCCGCCCCCACGGGCAGCAGCACCGTTCGGATCCCCAACCGCCGGGCCACCGACGCCGCGTGCACCGGGCCCGCCCCGCCGAAGGCCACCATGGCGAACTCCGCAGGATCCAGCCCCCGCTCAACGGCGTGGATGCGGGTGGCCTCCACCATGTCCTCGTCGATGGCTTGGCGCACCGCCTGCGCCGCCTCCAGCGGATCGCCGCCCAGCCCGGCCAGGGCCGTGCGGGCCGCTTCCGGGTCCAGGGTCATGTCGCCGCCGGCGAAGGCGTCGGCGTCGAGGTGGCCCAGGACCAGGTCGGCGTCGGTGACTGTGGGCGCGGTCCCACCTCGGCCATAGCAGGCCGGGCCGGGCTCGGCCCCGGCGCTGTCGGGTCCGGCCTGGATCAGGCCCAGGGCATCCCGGCGGGCGATGGAGCCGCCGCCGGCGCCGATCTCCACCAGATCCACCACCGGCACCAGCAGGGGCAGGCCGGACCCGGCCTTGTGGCGGTGGACCCGGGCCGCCTCGAACCGGGGCTGGATGAGAGGCCGGCCGTCGACCACGTAGCAGGCCTTGGCCGTGGTGCCGCCCATGTCGAAGGACAGCAGCCGGTCCTCCCCCGGCATGGAGCGCGCTGCCTCCGTGGCCCCCGCCGCCGGGCCCGACTCCAGGATGCGGATGGGGAACCGCGCCGCGTCCTCGGGGCTGGTGATGCCCTCGTGGGAAAGGGCGATATAGAGCGGGGCCTCCAGACCCTCGCCAGCCAGGGCGTCGCGCATCCGCTCCAGGTAGCGCCGGGCGATGGGCAGGACGTAGGCGTTGGCCATGGCCGTGGTCATCCGCGGGTGCTCGCGGATCTCCGGGGCCACCTCCGAGGACAGGGAGACGTCCACGCCCTCGGGCAGGGCGTCGCGCACCGCCCGCTCCTGGGCTCCGCCGGCGTAGGCGTGCAGTAGGCACACCGCCACCGACTCCACCCCGGAAAGGTCGAGGGCGCGGATCGCCTCCGGGTCCACCGGCGCCGCCTCGGTGCCGTCCGCCTTCAGGCGGGCCTCCAGCTGGTGGCGGCGCGCGCGGGGCACCAGCGGCTCGGGCTTGCGCAGGGCCAGGTCGTAGAGGTCGTAGCGGCCCTCATCGCCGATGTCGGGGACGTCGGCGAAGCCGGCGGTTGTGATGAGCGCCGTGCTGGCGCCCTTGCGCTCGATGAGGGCGTTGGTGATCAGGGTGGTGGCATGGACCACGGCCTCGGCCGCGGCGAGGTCCACCCCGTCCTCGCGCAGCCCCCGGATACCGGCGAGGACCCCCTCGACCGGGTCCTCGGGGGTGGTCAGGACCTTGCGGTCCGCCCGGCGGTGCGTTTGGGGCTCCACCGCCACCGCGTCGGTGAAGGTCCCGCCAATGTCCACTCCGATGCGCCAAGCCATGGGCTCCTATCCTCCCGCCCCGCGCCCGGCCGGACAAGGGGCTGGCCGGGTCCAGGGGCCACGAGCGCCGAGCTCAATTGACGCCCGTCGCGCCGGGACCGGAAAATGACGGGGATCCGGGTCGGCCCGGGCGACCCCGCCCGGCGTCCGGATCCCCCACCGGAGGTCCCCCTTGGCGGACAGCCACTCCCACGCGAGCGGCCATGACCACGGAGCGGGCGCAGGCAACGCCCGCCGCCTGAGCCTGGCCCTGCTTTTGACCCTGGGCTTCGCCGGGGTGGAGGCCGTGGGCGGCTGGCTGGCCGGCTCCCTGGCCCTCATCGGCGACGCCGGGCACATGCTCACCGACGCCACCGCCTTAGGCATGGCCGCCCTGGCCAACCGCGTGGCCCGGCGGCCGCCCACCGAGCGCCACTCCTTCGGGCTGGGCCGGGTGGAGGTCCTGGCCGCCTTCGTCAACGGCCTGGTGATGCTGGCCCTGGTGGCCGGCATCGCCTGGGCGGCGGTGGACCGGCTGCTGGAGCCGCAGCCGGTTCACGGCGCCATGGTCCTGGTGGTGGCGGGGCTGGGACTGCTGGTGAACGTGGCGGCGGCGTGGATCCTGCGCGGCGGCGAGGGCCTCAACATCCGTGGCGCCCTGCTGCACGTCATGGGCGACCTGCTGGGCTCGGTGGCGGCTTTGGCCTCGGGCGCGGTGATCCTGCTTACCGGCTGGACCCCCGTGGACCCGCTGCTGTCCCTGGTGATCTGCGCCCTGATCCTCTACGCCAGCGTCAACCTGCTACGCGACGGGATCCACGTCCTCCTGGAGGGGGTGCCGCAGCACCTGGACCTGCCGGAGGTGGGCGAGCGCCTCGCGGCCGAGCCCGGGGTGCTGTCGGTCCACGACCTCCACATCTGGGTCCCGGACTCGGGCATGACGGCCCTGTCAGCCCACGTGGTGGTGGAGGACATCCGGGACTGGGAGGTCCTGCTGGACCGCCTGCACGACATCCTGCGCTGGGATTTCGGGATCGAGCACGCCACCCTCCAGCCCGAGCCCAAGCGCAAGCCGCTCCATCCCATGTCCCTGGAAGGCTCTTGCCCGCCGGGATCCAAGGCGGGCTGACCGGTTCCTGCGTCATCCCGTACCGTGCCCCGACTTTGCTCCTGGGGGGAGTCCGGGATCTCCTGCCCCGTGGCGGTTGGGGCGCCTTGGAGAGGTCCCGGATAAGGCCCGGGCCCCGCTATGGGCCCGGGCCTTTCCGGGATGACGGAGCTGGCAACGGGCGTACGGGCGAGGCTCCGCAGGCCGCCTTCACCCCAGCCGGACACCCCGCAGCCGGTTAAGCGCCGCCATGGCCTCGAACACCCGGGGTCGGGCCAGGTCGCCGTCAGGCTTATCGAACAGGGCGTGCCACTCGGCCCCGCCCAGGCGCTCCCGGAGCCATGCCGGGGGATCGGCCAGGGAGCCCCCCGCCTCCCCCATCTTCGCCAGCAGCGCCCCGATCGCGCGTACCTGGGAGGGATCCGCCACTTGCTCAACAGCGCGCAGGTCCACGTCCTGCCGCCCGAAGACCAGGTGGTCCTCCCCCTTGGCCTGGATCTTGCGCTTGCCCTTCTTGACGGTGGGATCCACTGAGCCGGTGACGAGGGCACGCACGGCGGGAGCGGCGAGGTCGCTGTCATGCTCCTCGCGGCGGCCCGTGACGTGGGTGGCGGCGATCTCCCGCGCCCGCTCGGTGACGTCCCGGGGGGCGTACTCCTGCATCTGGATCACCGTGTCGGCGCAGTCGAAGTAGTCCCCGGAGCCGCCCATGACCAGCAGCGTGGAAACGCCCAGCAGCTCGCGGAGCTGGCGGATGCGGTCCACGAAGGGGGTGATGGGCTCGCTCTCCTTGGCCACCAGGGCCTGCATGCGCTCGTCCCGGATCATGAAGTTGGTGGCCGAGGTGTCCTCGTCCACCAGCAGGCAGCCGGCGCCCGCCTCCAGGGCCTCCTGGAGCGAGGCCGCCTGGGAGGTGGAGCCCGAGGCGAGGTCGGTGGAGAACTCGGTGGTGGACTTGCCGAAAGGCAGGTTGTTGATGAACGGGGACAGGTCCACCGCGCTCACCGCCCGGCCGTCCTCGGCCCGTATCTTGACCGCCGTCTCGTCGGCCACCACCTGCTCGCGGCCGTCCCCCGGGACGTGGTCGTAGACCCCGGTCTCCAGGGCATTCAGCAGGGTGGACTTGCCGTGGAAGCCGCCGCCAACGATCAGGGTGATGCCCCGGGGCACGCCTAGGCCGGACACGGGCCCGGCGTTGGGGGTGTTGACGGTGACGGACAGGGACCCGGGGGTCCGGAAGGGCACGGCCTCGCCCAAGGGCCGGTCGTCCACCCCGGAGCGCCGGGGCAGAACGGCGCCCTCGCCCACGAAGGCCACCAGCCCCCGCTCGGCGAGGGCATCGCGCAGGGCCACCTGGTCCTCCACCGCGGCGCAATGGGCCTCCAGGGCGGCCTGGTCCAGGCGGGGACCCTCGGCACTGTCGCGGACGATCTGGGGCAGCCGGTCGCAGAGCAGCTCCCGCGCCCGGTGACCGAGGATCTTGCGCCCCGCCGCGGGCAGGTGAACGGTGAAGCGCAGCTCCACGCCCTCGCCGGTGAACAGGCAGGCGGTGCGGTCAAGGACCGTCTGGCGGCCGGCGTCGATGCCGACATCGTCCTCGCCCCGGGCTCGATGGCGGAAGACCCGCGCCAGGAAGTCGCGCGCCGCCCGCGAGCGGGGACGGGAGGCGTGAACGGCCTCAGGGAACTCCGCAACCGACCAGGGCACCACAACCCGGGCCCGGGAGGCCGCGGCGAAGGGGTCCGCCTGCACGTGGTCGATGTGGAGGCGGAAGCGCTCGAAATCGTAGCGGCCCGCGATGTCCTTGTAGGCCTTGTAGCCCTTGCCGTCGATGCGGCCGAGGGTCTGCTCGAGGTCCTTGCGATCGGCCATGGCAACTCCTCGGGTCTCGGCTAGGTCTCCGGCTGACTAGGCTCCGCGAGGGGCCACTCCCCCACCACGGTGTAGGTGGGTCCATCCCCGTCCAGCTCCGAG
>JAHEOG010000182.1 GCA_018609925.1 Gammaproteobacteria bacterium | reverse complement strand
AGGGGGGATTGACTCCGGTTCAGTGGAGCGCCCTCCGCTACTTCGCCCAGGCCAACCGTTATTCCCGAACCGTCTCCGGCTTCGCGTCCTACAACGCGACCACGCGGGGGACCGCCTCCCAGACCATCAAGGCCCTCGAGTCCGCCGGTTACCTGGTGCGGACCCCCCGCCCCGAGGACGGGCGCAGCGCCCGCATCGACTTGACCGATGCGGGCTGGGCCAAGCTGGCCGACGATCCCGCCGCGATCCTTGTAAGGGTGATCGAGGCCCTCCCAGAGGGGGCTCGTGAGAGCCTGGAGGACAACGTGGAGCGCCTGCTGGCCGGGATCAGCGCCGAGCGGGGCCAGAGCGGGTTCGGGACCTGCCCCCACTGCGCCCATCTGCAGGCCTGTCCCGCGGTGGAGGGCTCCGAGCCGGGGTACTTCTGTTGTCAGGCGGGGGAATACCTCCATCCTCAGGAGATGGACGCCCTTTGCGTTACATTTGCCCCGCGTCGGGGTTTCGAGGAGGAAGGCAAGGAGTAGCCCGGGGCGTTGGCGGCCGCCCTTGCCGTCACAGCCTTTCTAATCTACCGAGTCCCGGTATGGTGGGGCGCCAGGTGGAGAGCCATCATGCGCCGGTTGATTCTGGCATTGCTCATCTCGCTCGTCGGCTGCGCCGGTGGAGACCCTAGATACTCTAGCCCCAACGATTGCCCGCCCCGCTTGCGGATCTACTACCCCGACTACAAGCCCTGCGCGCCAGTGGACTCCCCCGAACCGGAGAAACGGCAGAATGGCGAGGAGCCGCCGGACCCCGACTCCGAGGCCCGTTCGGGCAAGGAGTAAACGGCGATAGGTTAGCCGAAGGGCGGCTCGCCGGAACCGGTCGTGCTCAAGGCTCGTAGGTGGGTGTGGTGCGCAGCCGCAGGTGCGCCCGGATGATCCGGCTGGCCGCGTCGATGCCTAGGTTCAAAAAGGCGGTGATCAACAGCAGGGCCACCATGTGGTCCATGCGCAGGTTCTGGATGGCGCTGTCGATGTAGAAGCCCAGGGTGTGGATGCCGAGGATCCCGAGAATGGCGCTCTCCCGCATGATGATCTCCCAGCGGTAGAACAGGAAAGCCAAAAACTGGTTGTAGACCCGTGGCACCACCTCGTAGCCGTAGCGCACCAGAGGGTTGCGGGGGGTGTCGGGGCCTAGCTGGAGGGCGTCGGCGTAACGGCCGATGAGGTGGGCGATGATGGCTCCGTTGTGGAGGGCTAGGGCCACGATGGCGGGGAGCATGGAGGGGCCCCAGAGCTGGAGGAAGATGTAGGCCAGGATGTATTCCGGTGTGGAGCGCCCCACTACCAGGGCGATATGGGTGACCACCTTCTCCGGACGGCCGACGAAGTGGCGGCAGATCAGGGGGAAGGCCGCCAGGGCCAGAGCGCCTGTAGCCACCAGGGCGATCTGGGTGAGCACGACGGTGCTTACCACCCCGGGCAGGGCTTGTTGGGTCAGTAGATCGCCCGCCCAGCTCCCCAGTGCCTCCCAGGAGAAGCCGTCCCGCAGCCCCAGGGGCACGATGTCCTGGGTGAAGAAACGGGTGACGTTGCCCATGGAGACCTGCAGCGAGCCCCCCAGAAGCAGCGGCGCCAGCGCCAGATAAAGGGGAACCAGCCAGGGCCGGAGCCACACCCGGATCAGGGCGATGAGGACGTAGAACAACAGCAGCAGGGCCCCTACCCGAGAATAATCGCCCTGGAGGAAGGCCGAGTCCAGGTAGAAGCCCAGGGTCGGGAGGCCCACGAAGCCCAGCACGGCACTGGTGCGCAGGCCGCACTCGACGCGATAGACGGTGTAGGTGCGGATGTGACTCCACACTTCCGGTATCCGGGCGAAGAAGAACCGCGAGATCTTACCGGTTCCCGCGGGAAGGGCCGGTTCCGCGGAGCGGTCTCCCTCCTCCAGGATCTCCGCGTAGACCTTGGCGAAGATCCCGGCGTAGGGCAGCGCGATGGCCAGCAGGCCGGTGATCGCGTTCAGTCCCAGGAACTGGAGGAACAGCAGGGCCCAGAAGAGCTCGTGCACAGCCCGCACGAAGGCCGCGGAGACCCGGACCAATCGGCGGTGGTAGATCAGGGCCAGGCCCATGCCGGTGACGCTGCCCGCGGCCACCCCGAGTAGTGCGAAGGCCACGGTCTTACCCAGGGCCAGTCCCAGCGTTCCGCCTTCCTGGAAGCTGGGGGTGACCAAGCCCCAGGTGAAGCGCCCCAGCTCCCGCCAGGGGTGGAGGGTGGTTATGGCCAGATCGGCAGAGGCCAGGCAGGCAAGGCCGATGGCAACGAAGGCGAGGCTGGTCCGCAGGGAGGCCGAGCGGGGCATGCTTCGGAGGGACCCGGGGCTAGTAGAGCTCGGCGAGCTCTTGGGCGCTCAGGCTCCCGGTGGTGCGATCCACCACGACGGTGCCGTCCTGGAGGCCGATGACCCGATCGGTGTAGGACAAGGCCAGCTCCACATCGTGCATGGCCAGTACCACCGTCCGGGTCCGATCGTTGATGGCCCCAAGGATGTTGTGGGCCTGGGGCAGATCCACTGCGGAGACCGGTTCATCCCCTAATACCAGCTCCGACCCCTGGATCAGGGCTCGCGCCACCGCCGTGCGCTGGCGCTGGCCTCCGGAGAGCTCGCCCACCGGGGCGAAGAGCTTGTCGCCCAGACCGAGGCGCTCTAGCCACGGCCGGACCTCCGCCACTTCCCGTTCGAGGGGGCGCACCAGGTTGATCATGTTGTACCAGGTGGGGTGAACGTGCAGGCGGCCCATGTAGACGTTGTGGAAAACCGAAAGGGTGGGAACCAGGCCCAGGTCCTGGGGGATCAGGGCCCCGGTTTCGCGGTACTGCTCGTGCAGCAGGCGCAGAAGGGTGGTCTTGCCGGCGCCGCTGCGGCCCACCAGGGCCACCCGCTGCCCCGCGGGGATGGTCAGGGAGACCTCCTTCAGGACCGCCGTGTCGTTGTACCGGGCAGTGGCCCCCTGGAGGCGAAGGGCCGTCATCGCTCGATGATCCCGATCTTTCGCCCCACCTCGAGGATCCGTTGATAGTCCTTGTTGGACGCCGGGACGAACCGCTCCCGGGAAAAGGACTCCATGATTTCGGGGTGGTCGCTGAGCCCGATCAAGGCCTGCGCCACCTCCCGGCGGAAGCCCTTCCCGAAGCGCTCTTCCAGGTTGCCCCGAATGGTCCAGTGGTAGTCGGGATAGGGCGGGGTCTTCCATATGACTCGCACGCGGTCGGTATCGATGGCCCCCTTGGCCTGCTCGGTCTGCCAGACCTTGAAGTTGACGGCTCCCGCCTGATAAGCCCCGGTGGCAACCAGATCGATGGTCTGCGAATGGTTGCCGCTGAATCCGACCCGCTGGAACACCTCTTCCGGCGGGCCCAGGTGCTTGCGAATGTAGTGCTCGGGCATGAGCCGGCCCGAGGTGGAGCCCTTGGAGCCGAAGGCGAAGGTCAGTCCCGCGAGCCCGGAGGGAAAGGACTCCGTCGGCTCGATCTTTGTGGCGGTGTTGGCGATGAAGTAGGTCCGGAACCGGCGGTCGGAGGCTCCTTGGGCGATGGCCCGGGAGCCCGGGACCAGTAGCCGCGCCCGCACGCCTGAGAGGCCGCCGAACCAGGCGAGCTGGACCTGATCGTTGCGGAAGGCGTTCACGGCACTGGCGTAGGACTTCACCGGAACATACCGCACCGCTACCCCCAGCTCTTCCTCCAGGTAATCGGCCACCTTGCCGAAGCGATCTTGGAGCCGGGTGACGTCCTGGTCCGGGATGGCGGTGAAGGCGAACGTCTGGCCCGCAACCGGTCCGGCCCACAGGAGCAAGACCCCCGCGAGCAGGGCGATCCGGATTGAGTGCATGCACGGCCCCCTGTGTGTCGGCGAGCTCCGGCGCCCTAGAGGGCGCAGGTCCGGAAGCCGGCGTAGATGTCCTGGCGGTTGGGGGTGAAGAAGTTGCGGTGCCCGGTGTGGATCATCCGGGAGCGGGTGGTCCAGGCCCCTCCGCGCAGGACCCGCCGGCCCTGAGGGAACCAGGGCTCCGAGTACTCCTTGTAGACATCCGCCTGGAATCCGGGGAACGGCCCGAAGATGGAGTCCGTCCATTCCCAGACGTTGCCGATCATCTGCCGGCAGCCCACGGGGCTGTCGCCGGCCGCCAGGGCGGTTACCGGCACCGGTCCGAGCCAGCGCCCGTCCAGATTGGACCGCTCCGCATCCGGAGGATCGTCGCCCCATGGCTGGAGCCGCTTCCCCGGGCGCAGTCCGCCGGCCCCGTCGGGAACTCGGCTGGCCGCAACCTCCCATTCGGCCTCGGTGGGCAGGCGCCGTCCGGCCCAGCGGCAATAGGCGTCGGCCTCATACCAGCTCACATGGCAGGCCGGCTCTTGCTCGGGTAGCGGGATCACGCGGTCGAATCGGCGGATCTGCCAGGCGCCGTCGGGACCCTTGAGCCAGTAGGCCGGGGCCACCAGGGCGCGCTCCCGGCGCCACTGCCAGCCCTCTTCACTCCAGAGCTCGGGGCGCAGGTAGCCCCCATCGACGACGAACTCGGCGAAATCGGCGTTGGTCACCGGCCGGGGGGCGATCCGGAAGCCCGGGACCGCCACAGTGTGGGGCTGACGCTCGTTGTCGAAGCGAAACCCTACCGATTCGTCGGAGCCCAGCACGTGCTCGCATCCGGGCACCGAGATGTCCTCCTTGGGCCCCGGCTCGGGCTCGGGGCGGGGCGGGGCCTCCCGGGCGAGGCGGAAGTCGGGCGCGGGATAGGCAAGGGTCTGCCGGGTATAGGTAAGTGCCTCGGCGTGCATGTCCTCGTGGAAGGTAGTCAGGCGGTGGTGGTAGCTGTCGGCCTCTTTGGCGAGGCCCTCCCCGGGTACCCGGGCCTGGAGGACCTCCCGGACCTGTTCCAGGTAGGTGAGCGTCCCGTCCAGGTCCGGCAGGGGCAGATCCCAACGCTCGTCGTGGCCGACCCACGCCGAGTCGTACAGGCGCTCCGCCCCGGGCCAGACCTCCCGGCCATCCAGCTCGCGGACGACGAAGCGCTCGTGGAAGAAGGCGATGTGGCCGATCTCCCAGAGGGTCGGATTGACGATCGGAAGCAGGGGCCCGATCAGCTGGTCCGCTGAGAGGCCGTTGACCAGCTCCAGGGTCCGTTCGCGTGCATCGTCGGCGATAGCCCGGAGGTAGGGCTGAGGTACGCTCTCGGTTGGGGGGTAGGTCATAAGGCGTTGCGACCCGTAGGATCGATGAATCGAATCAGGGGCTTGGCGGGGCGAGGGCGGGGCCCCATGGTGCCATTGCCGCTTCGGAGGCCCGTTCCGGGCCAGGGCGGGCACCCGGCCCCGGTAGGCCGCACCCGTTTCCTGGGCCAGCCAGGGTGCCGGATCCTGTCCGGCCCGACCAGCCGGGAGCGCCGCAACAATGGACATTCTGCTTATCACGCCAGCGAGCGCCCAGTCAAAAGGCGGCAACCGGGCCACAGCGGACCGCTGGGCGCGCCATTTGCGCCGATACGACCACCGTGTTCGCGTGGCCACGGCATACGAGGGCGAGGCCAGCGACCTCCTGCTGGCCTTACACGCCTGGCGTAGCGCCGAGGCCATCGCCGCCTTCCGGGAGCGCTTCCCCGACCGCCCTTTGGTGGTGGCCCTCACCGGCACCGACATCTATCGCTTCCAGGAAAGCCACCCGGAAACCACCGAGGCCTCACTGGCCAAGGCCGATGCCCTGATCGGGCTCCACGCCCGGGTGGCGGAGGACATCCCGGCGCAGCACCGGAACAAGCTCCACACGGTCTTGCAGTCCGCCGCGCCGGCCGCCCGGCGAACGCCGCTGAAGCGCCACTTCGAGCTGGCCCTGATCGCCAACCTGCGCCCGGAGAAGGATCCCCTGCGCCCCGCCCTGGCGGCCCGGCTCCTGCCGGAGGGCTCCCGCATCCGCATCACCCACCTGGGCGGGGGGCATACCGAGGAGTGGGCCGAAGCGGCCCGAGCCGAGGCGGGGGCCAATCCCCGCTACCGTTGGCAGGGGGAGCGCCCACACGATGAGGTTCGCAAGGTCCTGGCCCGGTCGCAGGGCCTGGTGGTGCCCTCGCTCATGGAGGGCGGGGCCAATGTGGTCTCCGAGGCCCTGGCGGCGGACACGCCCGTGATCGCCTCGGCGATCCCCGGCAATCGGGGGCTCCTCGGTGACGACTATCCCGGCTACTTCCCGCCCGGGGATCCCGAGGCCCTGGCCGAGCTCATGGGCCGGATGGAGCGGGACCCGGGCTTCGCCGAAGGGCTGCGGCATCGGTGCGCGGGGCTCGCTCCCCTGGTGCGCCCGGAGCGCGAGGCCGAGACCCTGAACGCGGTGATCGCCGCGGCGGGGTGCCAGGTCGGCCCGGCTAGGCCACCAGGGTAACCGGCTCCAGCGCCTCGGACTCCGCCAGGACCCGGCCAATGGGCCGGGCCTCGCTGTAGCCCAGCCCCCGCAGCTCGGTGAGGCAGGCCTCGGTGGCTTCGGCGGGGACGCTGGCCAGCAGCCCGCCGGAGGTCTGCGGGTCGAAGAGCAGGGGGTAGCGCTCGTGCCCGGCCACCTCCTCCAGGTTGCGGATGGCCCGGCGCAGGCGCACGTTCTCCGGCTGCAGCGAGCTCAGGATGCCGCTGCGCACCGTTTCCTGGGCCCCGTCCAGGATGGGTAGCTCCGCCAGGTCGAGGGTGACGTCCACTCCGGAGGGACGGATCATCTCCACCAGGTGGCCGAGGAGGCCGAAGCCGGTGACGTCGGTGCATGCGGTAGCGCCGTGGCGGTGCAGGCAGCGGGCGGCCTGGTAGTTGGACTGGAGCATGGCCTCCAAGGCCCCCTCGATCCAGCGCCCCTTGGCCTGGTAGCGCATGTCGGCGGCGAACAGGGTTCCGGTGCCCAGGGGCTTGGTCAGGATCAGGACGTCGCCCTCCCGCATACCGGCCTTTCGCAGCAAGGTCTCGGCGTCCACCAGGCCGTTGACGGAGAAGCCCAGGGCCAGCTCCGCCCCTTCCCCGGTATGCCCGCCGGCCAAAGCCGTGCCCGATTCGTCCAGCACGCGCAGGGCGCCCGCCATCATCTGGTAGATGGTGTCCTCCACCTTGGCCTCCAGGCCGTGGGGCACGGTGGCCAGAGCCAGAGCGGTCTGGGGCTCGGCCCCCATGGCGTAGATGTCGCCCAGGCTGTGATTGGCCGCCACCTGGCCCAGCACATAGGGGTCATCCACGAAGGAGCGGAAGAAGTCCACCGAGTGGACCATGCGCTTGCCGGGGGGAACCTCCACCACCGCCGCGTCGTCCGGAGAGTGCAGCCCCACCAGGACGTCTTCTCGGTGGTAGGGCTGCAATTGGGCCAGGGCCCGCGACAGAACAGTGCTGCCCACCTTGGCACCGCATCCGCCGCAGCGCATGGCCACCGCCGAGATCTCGCGCAGGGCGTCGCTGTCGGCGAGCCCCGAGGCGACCCGTGGGCTGTCCTCCCCTGTGTCCATCTCCGGCAGGTCGTGGTACTTGGCCATGAAACGACGGTCGATGCGGTCCTTCCAGCGCCAGACCCAGGCGCCCTCGAAGGAAATCCAACCGCGGGAGGCGATGGCGTAGCGATCCCCGGTGCTGATGAGGCTGAGGAACCGTCGCTGGGGACGGTAGGGGCGGGGCCGGCGGTCGGTCAGGGCCCGGCGTAGGTTGCGGGTCAGCGGCGGGCCCATGCGCACGGCGAACACCCCGGCCTTCTCGCGGGGATGGCCGTCCATGCTGGTGATGTCCCCGGCGGCGAAGACCTCGGGATGGGAAACCGACTGCAGGGTCTCCCCGACCCGAATGAAGCCGCGCTCGTCCAGCGCGAGCGGAGTCTCGGCCAGCCACGCCGGTCCCCCCGCGGCGGTGGCCCAGAGCACCTCGTCGCAGTTCAGGGCCCGGTCCCGGTCGGTGTGCAGCGTGGCCCCCGCCACCTCGGTTACCGCCTCACCCATATGGACGTGGACCCCCCGGCGTTCCAGGACCTGGCGGAAGCGCTTCCGAACCCTCTGGCCGTGGGTGGGCAGGATGGTGGGCTCGGCACCGAAGAGGTGGAGCTCCAGCCGGTCCGGGTCGTCGCCGTCCTCGGCAAGTAGGGTGCGCAGCCGGTGCTGGGCGGCCAGAATCAGCTCGACGCCGCCGGCTCCGGCGCCCACCACCGCGATGCGCATGGCCCCGGAATGATTGCGGACACGCTCCACCAGGGCCTGCCACCGGCCCAGGAAGTTGTTGATGGGCTTCACCGGTACCACCCGGTCTTGCGCGCCGGGGACCTGGGCCACGCGGGGGGTGGAGCCGATATTGATCGAGACCCGGTCGTAGCGGACCGGGGGCCGGCCATGGCAGTGGACCAACCGCTCGCCCGGGTCCAGACCGCAGGCCTCGTCGTGGTAGAAACGGGCCCCGGCGAATCGCGCCAGGGGCTCGAGGTCGATGTGGGCCTCGTCGAAGCCGTAGTGCCCGGCGATGTAGCCGGGGAGCATGCCCGAATAGGGGGTGTGGGCATCGCGGCAGATGAGGGTCAGGCGCACCCCCGGCATGGGACGCATGCCGAAGCGCTTTAGGACCGCGATGTGGCTGTGTCCGCCGCCGATGAGGACCAGGTCCTTGACCACCGGGGTATCGGGTTGGCTCATGACTGCCTCGTGCGCCGCTGGTGCGCTCCCATCTTAACCCTCCTCGGCCCTGGGTGGACCAGCCCCCTGGAACCCGGCCGGAGACGGCCGTAGCCCTGCTCCGGGCGCTACCCGAAGCACCGCCGGGCCATTCCCGCCACCAGGGCGAGCTTGGCGGCCTGCGCGTCCTGGCTCAGGGTATTGCCGATGACCGAGGTGGCGAAGCCGCACTGGGGTGAGACCGCCAGGCGTCCCTTCGGCACGTAGCGGGCTGCTTCCTCCACCTGATGAGCCAGGCCTTCGGGATCCTCCAGCTCACCCCGCTTGGTACTGATCAGGCCCAGAGCCACCGTTTTGTCCTCGGGGACGTGGGCCAATGGGGCGAAGTCCCCGGAGCGCTCGTCGTCGTATTCCAGCATCAGCCGGTCAGCGGCCAGGGCCGGGAAGAGGTCGGCGGCGAGGGGATCATAGCCGCCCTCGGTGAGCCAGCGGCTGCCCTGATTCCCCCGGCACAGATGAAACGCGAACAGGGCCTCCCGGCCGGCGGCCATAACGGCATTGTCCCGGGCCACAGCGAAGTCGATCCAGTCCTCCGGGGGGATGCCGCGCTCCGCGTAGAAGGCCCGGTAGTCGGGGTCGAGGAACATGGTGTAGTGGGGGGCGTCGATCTGGAGGTAGCGCACGCCCAGGGCCTCCAGCTCCCGGACCTCCTCGGCGAGGATGGCGGTCACGTCGTCCAGGAAGGCCGCCAAGTCCGGATAGCAGGTGGGGGCCCGCGCGGGGTCGTAGAAGGCAGCGAACAGGGTGGGACTGGGCAGGGTAACCTTCAACGGCCGATCCGCCCGCTCCAGGGCGTAGGCCGTCTCATGGCCGCACAAGGAGCGGTGGCGCTGGAGGCGGTCCACTACCGCCAGGTTGGGGCGCTCCCGCTCTTCGTCCCCCAGCCCGTTGTCGCCCCGCCAGCGCCCCCAGAGGAAGGCCTCCAGGTCCCAGGAGGCGAAGCCGGAGACTGCGGCGGGGAGCTGGCTCTGGAAGGAGAGCCGGCGCATCTCACCGTCGGTCACCACATCCACGCCGGCCTGTGCCTGCATGGCCAGTGCCTGGTCCACGGCCCGGTCTTCCACGCGCCGCAATCCCTCGCCGTCGAGCTCGCCGCGCTGGTGGGCGCCCCGCGCCTCCAGGAGCCAATCCGGGCGCAACAGGCTGCCCACCACCTCCGCCCTCAGAGCGGAGGGATCCAGGCCCCTCTCCTGCTCCGTGCCCATTACAGGTCCTCCCGGGGGGATTGGGCTTGGCTGAGCCCTGGTGGCTCGCCGGCTTCGGCCCATCGGGTCCGGGAGGCTGGCGCCGGGACCTCGATCGGTCTCGCCCGGAGCCGGAAGCTCAGATCCAGTCGGTCCTTGGCCCGCAAGGCGCCGCCCATGGCGGTGTAGGGCTCCATGTCGAAGGTGCCGTGATGAAGGGACAATTCTCCGGTGATGGTCCAGGTCTCCTCGGTCCGTTCCATTTCGACCGGGATCCTCCGCTTTCGGGTGACCCCGTGCAGGGTCAGGGATACGGGGATCGGAGAGACGGGAGGGCCCTGGTGGAACGGAGCTACTTCGATGCGGATGTAGGGGAAGCGCTCAGCCTCCAGGACCTCCCGGAGCATATTGGCCCGGGTGGCCCGGCGGTCCTCCGCGGAGAGCTCGGCGCCGAACCCGGCCTCCCGCACGGCCTCCGGCGGATCCACCTGTAAGGCCGTTACGGGAAGGTAGAGGTCGCCCCGGCCCGGCTGGTCTTCCGCGGGTCCCATCAAAAACCCTTGGATCTCGGTGGCGGTGACCAGGTGGTTGTGCCCGAATCGGGCCAGCTTGCCGGCCCGGTGGACACGCACGGCGATCTGGGACTCGCCGGGCTCGATGCGATAGACCCTTCGACCCTGGCGCTGGGCTTGCCGGTAGCGGGCCTTTGGGAATTCGGTCGGGGGCTCGCGGATCTCGGGCAGGGGAGGCTGGGTCGCCGGGGGAGCGCAGGCGACCAAAGCCGCCAAGGCCAGGCCCGCCGCCAGCCCCGAGCCCCGGATCACGCCCCGGGCTCCGGGCGTAGGGTGATCTTGTACCGGACCTGGACATCCAGGCCGATGGGATCTCCCGTGGCCCACTCGCCGGTGCCGATCCCGAACCGCGTTCGCCGGATGGTCACCTCCCCCCTTAGGATCGCCCGGTCGTCCTCACGGTGCCAGTGGAAGGGCACCTCCACCGGCTCCTTCCTCCCCTTGAGGCGGAGCTCCCCCACCGCGAGGAAGCGGTCCTCCCCTTGGGCACGGATGGCGTCGCTGACGAACACCGCCCGGTCGAACTCGGCCAGATTCAGCCAAGCCCGATCCCGGATGGCCTGATTGACCTCGGCGCCGCCCATGTCCGCCGAGCCAAGGGCGACCCGGACTCTCAGGTGCCCGCTTTCGGGAGAGTCGGGGTCGAACCGCAAGTCCACGTCGAGCTCGCCAAACTCCCCGGGTGCGGGCTGGCCCTCGTAGGTGGCGGTAAATCGCAGCTCGCTCCGCTCCGGCACCATCTCCCAGTCGCCAGCCGGGGCCGCCGGTGGTGCCAGTAGCGCCCAGGGGATCAGCATGGCCCATCCAGCCTTCAAGGGCCTTCCCCCCGACCCGGAAGCATCCGTCGGAGGACGTCGTCGCCCTGGATCCAATGGTGGTAAAGGGCCGCGGTGACGTGGAGGGTTACCATCACGGCCAGTAGCAGGAAGAAGGCGAAGTGCACAACCTTGGTGGTCGCCGCCAGGGCCTCGCTCTCCGGGGCGATGTCCGGTACCGGCAGCCACCAGAACAAAGCGAAGGGGATCTGGGCCGCCGAGTTGATCACCCAGCCGGTGAGGGGCATGGCGATCATTACCCCATAGAGGAGGGCGTGGCTGGTGCGCGCGGCTCGGGCCTGGTAGGGAGAGGTGGTATGCGGGAGCCGGGGTGTCGGATTCGCCCAGCGCCAGATTAGGCGCAGCAGGACCAAGCCCAGGATGGTCAGGCCCAGGGACTTGTGCAAGACGAAGACGTCCACCTTGGTGGGTGAGAGCGGCAGCCGGATCGCGGTCCAGCCCAGGGCGATCT
>JAHEOG010000181.1 GCA_018609925.1 Gammaproteobacteria bacterium | reverse complement strand
GGATCCCCGCCACCTTCTCGATAGGCAGTGATCGCCGTTAACCGATCAGCACCAGCTCCTCGGCCGCAGTGGGGTGGATGGCTACCGTCCGGCGCAGGTCATCCAAGGTGCCCCCGGCCTTCAGCAGGGTGGCGAAGCCCTGGATCATTTCGTCGGCACTGCGCCCGATGACGTGGATGCCCACCAACCGCTCCTCGGGCCCGGCGGTAAGGACCTTCATTGCGGTTTTCACCTTGCGCTCCAGCAGGGCGTAGTAGATGTCGGTGAAGATGGTGGTATAGACGCTGTAGCCGTCCATCCCGTAACGGGCCGCCGCCTCCTCCTCGGTAAGCCCGACGGTGCCAACAGGGGGATGGCTGAAAACCACGGAAGGGATGTCGCTGTAGTCCAGGTGGGCCTGTGGTTGGCCGCCGAAGACCCGGTCGGCCAGGGCCCGCCCCGCCCCAACAGCCACCGGGGTGAGCTCGATCCGGCCGGTCACGTCGCCAAGGGCGTAGATGCCGTCAACATTCGTATTCTGGTAATCGTCAACGGCGACCTCACCGGCTTCCCCCAGCTTTACTCCGGTGCGCTCCAGTTCCAGCCCTGCCACGTTCGGGCTCCGGCCAATGGCCCACAGGATCTCATCGAACGGCCCGAGCTCCTCGCTCCCCGAAAGCGACAGGTACTTCCCCTGCCCGTCCTGGGTTACTTCGTGGGCCTCAACCCCCGTCCAAAAGCCCACTCCCGCGGCCGCGATCGCCTCGGTGAGGGTCTCGCGCATCAGGGGATCGAACCCGGAGAGGACCTGCTCCCGCCGAAGCACCATGGTAACCTCGGAGCCAAGGGAGTTGAGCACCCCGGCCAGCTCCACAGCGATGTACCCCCCGCCGACCACCGCCACGCGGCGGGGCTGTTCGGCCAGCTCGAAGAAGCCGTCGGAGGTGATCCCCAGCTCGGCCCCGGTGATATCCGGGATCCGGGGATGGCCGCCGGTGGCAATGAGGAAGTGATCGGCGGTGACTTGCTGACCGTCCACCGACACGGTCTCCCCGTCGAGGAACCGGGCCCAGCCGCGAATCAGCTCAACCTCCGCTCCGTCCAGGTTCTTCCTGTGGAGCTCGTTGAGCCGGGCGATATAGTTGGCCCGGGCCTCCACCAGGCGCTTCCAGTCGAGCCGGGTCTCGCCGAGATCGAAGCCGTAGCCAGGGGCCTCCTCCAGGGTCTCGGCGATCCCCGCCGCATTCCACATCACCTTCTTGGGGATGCACCCCACATTGACGCAGGTGCCTCCCAGGGGATGGGGCTCCAACAGGGCTGTCCGAGCGCCATGGGCCGAGGCCCGCTTGGCTGCCGCCAGCCCGCCGCTTCCGCCCCCGATTACGAGGAGATCGTAATTCCGCGCCATAATATTCCCTTCCCAATCGCCCCGAGTATTTCGATGTCCCTCAGTCTACCTCCCGGATCTCCCCCCCTTCCCAACCGGCGCGAGCTCCATCCGAACACCGATCCCTTTCTACCGGCGCCTGCCCCCCTATCCCAGGTCGAAGGCATTGCCAATCCCGTCCAAGATAAATTGGACAGCGATGGCGGCCAAAAGGAGCCCCAGGAGGCGATCCACCACGTTGGCTCCAGTCTCCCCAAGGATCCGCATCAGACGGGCAGTCACCAACAGGGAGACGAGGGTCAGGGCCAGCACCAGGAGAATCATCCCTAGGCGCAGGAGCTGGGCATCCCATCCCCCTCCCTCGGAGGCCATGAGCAGGACCGTTGTGATGGCACCAGGACCTGCGATGAGCGGGAAGGCCAAGGGGAAGATGGAGATGTCCTGGCGCTCCCGGGCTTCGGCCCGCTCACTGGGAGTGGCGCTGCGGAGCCCGGACTGCCGCGCGAACACCATATCGATGGCGATCAGGAAAAGGAGGGTCCCCCCGGCCACCCGAAAGGCCGGGATGCCGATCCCCAGGGCCTGCAGTAGGGCATTCCCCGCCACGAAGAAGAGGAGCAGTATGGCCGTAGCTAGGCCCACCCCTTTGACGGCCAGGCGCCGGCGCTCCGGCTCGGCCAGTCCAGGGGTGAGGGCGGCGAACAAGGGGGCATTGCCCACCGGGTCCACCACCACGAACAGGATGACAAAGGTGTTGAGCAGGAGCTCCATGGCGAAGCAGCCGGGCGGGGATCCCCCGGGAACACGGAAGGGCATCGTTGATCGCTCGGGGCCCTCCCGAATGGGCCCTGGCGAGAACGGGCGGGAGGCCGGGTCAGGAGGACCCGGTGCCCTTCCCTACCCCTTCCGGACCCGCCCCCGACTAGCGCCTTGGGCTCAGGGGCTGGTTAGGGATCCGAGACCTCGTATCGCGGAGCAACGATCCGGATCTGGGCCAATCGTAACCAGGACAGGATCCGGATGTAGACCCAGCCGATGTCGATCTCCCACCACCGAGCGGCGAAGCGGGCGGAGGACAGGTACCGGTGGTGGTTGTTGTGGAGCTCCTCACCGCCGATGAACAGGGCCCAGGGGATGAGATTGCGGCTGTTGTCCTTGACCTTGTAGTTCACGTACCCGACGAAGTGGGCGGCGCCGTTGATAACGCCCGCTGCCCAGAAGGGGACCCAGATCATCTGCACCACCCAGATCAAGGCCCCGATTCCGAGCCCGAACAGGGCCAGGTTGATGCCCAGCATAAGCAGGATGCCCAAATTCTTGAAGCGCGAGTAGAGGTTGCGCTCGATCCAGTCATCCGGGCAGTGCTTGCCATACTTATCGAGCATGGCCTGGTCCTTGGTGGCCTCCCGATAGATCAGGGCCCCCAGGAAGAGCATGCGCCAGATGCCTTCCTTCTGGGGACTATGGGGATCGCCTTCGCGATCAGCGAAGGCGTGATGCTTGCGGTGGGTGGCCACCCACTCCTTGGTGTTCATTCCCGTGGTCAGCCAGAGCCAAAAGCGCATAAAGTGGCTGATGACGGGATGAAGGGTCACCGCTTGGTGGGCCATGGCCCGATGGAGGTAGATGGTTACGCAAGCAATGGTGATCTGGGTTACTACCGCCGCATAGAGGACATAACCCCACCACGGTGGGTCGAGCAAATGTGGAATCATCGTTGTCCTTTCCCGTTGAGCTGGTTCCCCGTTAAGCCCGTTCCCGCTGAACCCGTTGTACGCGGCCCGTCCCGGGCAGCGATTGCTGCCGGAAGGGGGAGAGGCACACGAGACGTAACGGCCGGGATGCCCGGCACGGGAAGCCGTCCGCTCATAACCCGTATCCTCCGAGCTCGCCAATCCGGGCGCCGGTACGACCCCGGACGGCGACGGTTTGAGTGGCCATTATAACCTTGACGCGGACAAGGGGAACCCCCTTTCTGTCCTCCGCGGGCAGTATCCCTTGGCTGAGGGCCCGACACGCCCGGAATCGGCTCCGTTTGTCCGGCTCCGATTATAGGGGCGGGTTGGCCCAAAAGGTCAATAAAAAATGGGAATCATTCTAACCAGGCACGGGCGTTTCGGAAGAGCCGGATCCAAGGCGCATCCTGCCCCCACCCTTGTGGGTGCCAGGAGAGCTGCACGGTCCGGATAGCCCGCTCGGGATGGGGCATCAGGGCGGTAAAGCGGCCGTCGGGGGTTGTTACCCCGGCTATCCCGCCAGGGGCACCATTGGGATTGAAGGGATAGCGATCGGTCACCGATCCGTAGTGGTCCACGTACCGCAGGGCGACCCGGGCCTCGGGACAGGGATCCCCGGAGCCCCCCCCTTTCTCGGCGTAGGGACGTCCCTCTCCGTGGGCCACCGGGATCGGCAGCCGAGAGCCCGCCATGCCGGCGGTGAACAGGGAGGGGCTGTCCGGGACCTCGACCATCACCAGGCGCGACTCGAACTGCTCGGAGCGGTTGGCCCCGAACCGGGGCCAGTCCTCGGCCCCCGGGATGAGCTCCGCCACCTGAGTGAGCATCTGGCAACCGTTGCAGACGCCCAGGGCAAAGGTATCCCCGCGCTCGAAGAAAGCCCCGAGGTGACTCCGCAGGAGGGAGCTTTCCAGGATCGTCTTGGCCCAGCCTCCCCCGGCCCCGAGGACATCCCCGTAGGAGAAGCCGCCCGGTGCCACCAGCCCTCGAAAGGATTGCAGGGAGGCGCGGCCGCTCTCCAGGTCGGCCATCGTCATGTCCCGGGCCTCGAAGCCGGCCCGATGGAATGCCGCGGCCATCTCCACGTGGCCATTCACGCCCTGCTCCCGGAGGATAGCCACCGACGGCAAGGCCCCGGTGGCCACGAAGGGGGCCGCCACATCCTTGCCCGGATCGAAGGTCAGCTCGCCGCCAAGCCCGGGATCCTCCCGGTCCAACAGGGCCTCGTACTCCTCCCGGGCGCACTCGGGGTCGTCCCGATGGCCGCGGATGCGGTAGCTCACCTCCGACCAGTGCCGATGGAGCCCCACCCGGTCTTCGTCCAGCAAAAGCCGGTCCCCGGCGACCACCCGCATCCGATCATCCGTGCGGGGTCGCCCGATCCCGTGGGCCAGGGTGCCTAGCCCCCACCGATTCAGGACATCCCGAACGGGCCCTCGCTGATCCCTTCGGATCTGAACAACGGCGCCCAGCTCCTCACTGAAGAGGGCCGCACCGGCTCCCCGAATCCCGTCCAGCTGGGCCAAGTCCAGCTCGAGGCCGCGGTGACCGGCGAAGGCCATCTCCGCCACCGTGGCCAGCAAACCGCCGTCGGAGCGATCGTGGTAGGCCAGCAAGAGCCCGCTGGCCCGAAGCTCCTGGACAGCAGCGAAAAGGGAAGCTAGTTGATGGGGGGAATCGAGGTCCGGGGGCTCGGCTCCCAGATGCTGGTAGACCTGGGCGAGAACCGATCCTCCCAGACGGTTCCGGCCGCCCCCCAGGTCGATCAAAAGCAGCTCGGTGTCCGGATCGCGCTGCAGCTGAGGGGTTAGCACAGCCGTTGCGTCCGTAACCGGGGCAAAGGCCGTGGCGATCAGGGAGACCGGGGAGGCTACCTCCCGCTCCTCCCCGTCTTCTGCCCACACCGCCCTCATGGACAAGGAATCCTTGCCAACCGGAATGGCAATGCCCAGCTCGGTGCACAGATGGGAAACCGCCGAAACCGCGTCGTAGAGCCCCGCGTCGTCCCCCGCCTTGTCGGACGCGGCCATCCAGTTCCCGGAAAACCGTACCTGATCCAAGGAGGGCACCGGGGCCGCCGCCATGTTGGTCAGGGCCTCCGCCACCGCCATGCGGGCGCTGGCTCCCGCCGAGAGCAGGGCCAGGGGCGGACGCTCGCCCACGGAAACCGCTTCTCCGCGGATCTCATGGGGACCGGACAGGGTCACGCCGACATCGGCCACCGGTACCTGCCAAGGCCCCACCATGGGATCCCGGGCCACCTGTCCGGTGACCGTCCGGTCCCCGATTGTTATCAAGAAGCCCTTATCGGCCACGGCGGGGAACTGCAGTACCCGACGGGCGGCCTGGGCGATGTCCAGGCCGCTCAGGTCAAGGGGGGCTCCGGATTGGGCTACACGGCTGGCCCGGATGGTCTTGCCGGGGGCCTTGCCGAGCAACAGATCCAGGTCCATGTCCACCGGCGGGGCTTCGCTCCCGGAGGCGGTGGCCCGGATCCGACGCTCGGCAGTCACCTCCCCCATTACTGCGAAGGGACAGCGCTCCCGGGCACAGAGGGCCTCGAACCGATCCCGGGCCGAGGCATCGAGGGCAAGGACGTAGCGCTCCTGGGCCTCGTTGCACCAGAGCTCGGCGGGTGACAGGCTAGGATCCAATCGCGGGATGCGATCCAAGTCGAAGTGCCCACCCCAACCCGCCTCGGCCACCAGCTCGGGCAAGGCATTGGACAGTCCCCCGGCACCGACATCGTGCACAGACAATATCGGATTGTCCCTTCCCAGGGCCCAACAGGCGTCTATCACCTCCTGGGCGCGGCGCTGCATCTCGGGATCCCCCCGCTGCACAGAGGCGAAATCCAGCTCGGCGTCCCCGCTGCCACCGGCCTGGCTGGAGGCCGCCCCGCCCCCCAGGCCGATGCGCAAGGCGGGCCCACCGAGCACCACCACCGGTGTCCCGGGGGGTACCGCCTGCCCCGAGGCCTT
>JAHEOG010000180.1 GCA_018609925.1 Gammaproteobacteria bacterium | reverse complement strand
GGTACCGGAGGAGTTCTTCACCGAGGGCCTGGATGGCGAAGTGGCGGAGGCCGTCCGGCAGGGCCTGGAGACGTTCCGGGAGCTGGGCGCGGAGGTGCGCCAGATCAGGCTGCCCCACTATCCCTACACCATCCCCACCTATCAGGTGATCGCCGGGGCCGAGGCCAGCTCCAACCTGGCGCGCTTCGACGGGGTCCGCTACACCCATCGTGCCGAGGATCCGGAAGGCCTCGTCGACATGTACGAGCGCACGCGCGGTGAGGGCTTCGGGACCGAGGTGCAGCGCCGGATCCTGGTGGGCACCTTTGTCCTCTCTGCCGGGTATTTCGACGCCTATTACCTCAAGGCCCAGAAGGTCCGGTCCCGGATCCGGGATGATTTCGCCGACGCCTTTGCGGAGGTGGATTTGATCGCCGGTCCCACCAGCCCCACCCCGGCCTTCGGCGTGGGGGAGAAGGCGGCCGATCCCATCGCCATGTACCTGTCGGATCTCTACACCACCGCCGCCAACCTTGCGGGCGTTCCGGGGATCTCCTTCCCATGCGGCTTCTCCGGAGGCGGACTGCCGGTCGGGATGCACCTGATGGGGGATTTCTTCCGGGAGGACCTGCTGCTGGGCGCGGCGCATCGGTACCAGCAGGTCACGGATTGGCATACGCGAGCCCCGGGAAGCGCGTAGGGGATCTCTAAAGCCGGGCCTTGAGAAGACCCAGCGGTTTTATGCCGGCCCCCCGATCCGGGAGGGAGGCCGGCCCCAGCGGAGACGGCCGAGCCATGGAATTCGAACCGGTCATCGGACTCGAGGTCCACGCCCAGCTAGCGACGTCCTCGAAGCTCTTCTGCGGGTGCTCGACGCGCTACGGGGCGGAAGCCAACACCCAGACCTGCCCGGTCTGCCTGGGGATGCCCGGCAGCCTGCCGGTGCTCAACCGGGAAGCGGTGCGCATGGCGGTGATGATGGGTCAGGCCGTGGAGGCGGAGGTCCGGGGGCGCTCGGTCTTCGCCCGCAAGAACTACTTCTACCCGGACCTGCCCAAGGGCTACCAGATCTCCCAGTACGAGCTGCCCGTGATCGAGCACGGCCGACTGCGGATCGAGCCGGATGAGGGGGCGCCCAAGCTCATCGGCATCACCCGCATCCACATGGAGGAGGACGCCGGCAAGTCCCTGCACGAAGGGTTCGGCGAGGGGGTGACCGCCATCGATCTCAACCGCACCGGCACCCCGCTCATCGAGATCGTCTCCGAGCCCGACATGCGCTCGCCGGCCGAGGCGGTGGCCTACCTCAAGAAGCTGCACTCCATGGTGCGCTACCTGGAGATCTGCGACGGCAACATGCAGGAGGGTTCGTTCCGCTGCGATGCCAATGTCTCCATTCGCCCCGCCGGTCGAGAGGAGTTTGGTACCCGGACCGAGCTCAAGAACCTGAACTCGTTCCGCAACGTGGAGCGTGCCATCCACTATGAGATGGCCCGCCAGCAGGAGGTGATTGAGGACGGCGGCCACGTTTTCCAGGAGACCCGGCTGTGGGACGCCGACGCCGGCCACACCCGCTCCATGCGCAGCAAGGAGGAGGCCAACGACTACCGCTACTTCCCGGACCCGGACCTGCTGCCCCTAGAGGTCTCCGAGACCCTGGTGGACGAGGCCCGGTCCAGCCTGCCCGAGCTGCCCGACGCCAAGCGCGAGCGCTTCATGGAAGCCTACGGGCTCAAGGATTACGACGCCTCGGTCCTGACTACCAGCCGGGAGCTGGCCGATTACTACGAGCGAGTGGTGGCCACCGGGGCGGACCCCAAGCTCGCCGCCAACTGGACCATGGTGGAGCTGCTCGGGGCCCTGAATAAGGACGGCACGGAGATTACCGAATCCCCCATCTCCGCGGAGGACCTGGGGCGGCTGGTGCAGCGGATCGAAGACGAGACCATCTCCGGCAAGATCGCCAAGCAGGTCTTCGAGCCTATGTACGCGGAGGGCGCCGACCCCGACACCATCATCGAGCGCGAGGGGCTCAAGCAGATCACCGACACCTCCGCCATCGAGGCCACGGTGGAGGAGGTCATCGCCGAGAACGAGGCCCAGGTCCAGCAGTACCTGGACGGCAAGGAGAAGGTGCTCGGCTACTTCGTGGGCCAGGTCATGAAGAAGACCGGGGGCAAGGCCAACCCCCAGCAGGTGAATCAGGTAGTCAAGGAGCGCCTGGACGCCAAGAAGGGATAGCTCGGGATCGCTCCCACCTCCCGCCTACCGGCCCCGCTTCCCCAGCTGTCTTATCCGTTCCAGGCACCTCTTCCGTGACTCCTCGTCCCGCTTGCCCATCCCCCCGAACAGGGTCGTCCGGATGGGCCGAATACCCGAGAACTTCAGGATGTTGCGCTTCAGGCTCTTGAGGCTGTGGGCCCGGAACCAGAGCCGGTAGGCCAACGCCGGCATGCCCATGGTGACCACAATACGGGCCGACTTGCCCTTGAGGTGGCGTGTCGGCAGCCGGCCGGAGAGGTCGAAGCCGAAGCCGGGCCGGAAGACCTGCTCCAGGAAGCCTTTGAGCATCCCCGGCATGGCGCCGAGCCATAGCGGGTAGAGGAGCACCCAGTGATCGGCCCACTTCAGGGTCGCCTGGGCCTCCTGGATGGCCGCCGGGGGCTCGGAGCCGTATTCCTTGGGGGATTGGATGGGCGCGAAGTCCAGCTGCCCGATGTCGATGCGGCGAACCTCGTGGCCGGCCTCCCCGGCGCCTTCGGTGTAGGCGTCGGCGAGGGCCTCAATGAAGTTGCCTCCCGCCGGGTCGGGATGGCCCTGCACAACGGCGATGCGGTTGGCCATGGGAAGGTCCCTTTTGGGGGGGTTGATTATTCCAGGTAGCCCGCCCGGACAAAGTCCACGCCTTCGCGTAGGACCTGCCGCCAGCTTGCCTCCAGACGGCTGTCGAACTCCGGATCGAATTGGCGCACGGCCTCGATCATGGCCTCCACCCAATGGTGGTAGAGATCCGGCGGGATGTTCATCCGGTCCCGTCCGTGGGTGTAACGGATTCGCTCCATCGCCTTCTGCGCGGTGAAGCTGCCTTCGTGGAAGGCCACGACGTTATTCAGCCCGTGGCGGAGCAGGCGCTTCTGCTCTTGCATATCGGTGTTGACGAACAGCTCCGAGATCCTCGGATCCCGTTCGAGGAAGAGGGCGTAAAAGGTCTCGAAGACATCCCCTTGGTGCAGGCAGCGGCCGAGGCTCTTCTTGACCTCGTCACCCATCTCGGTCTCCACGTGCTTTCTCCTTCCGTGCTTCCCCCCTTCAGTCGTGGTTTTGCGCTTTGCTGGGTGGGCGGACACAAGCATGGCGTATGGCCTGCCGCCCGGGATGCCCAAGGCCTCGAAGGGCTGGGCGGGCCGGGAGCGCCATACGCCGCGCGCGAAACCCTAGCCGGATTCCGGACTCCCATCAATGATCGGCCGGTCAAGCCAAAAGCCACGGTGACACTCCGGGAAGGCCCCCAGGCAGGACATTCCTCAGGGACGCCGAGCCCTGCGGGGTGGTCGGGCTATCTGCTATCCTTCGGATCTTTCGAATAGGTAAGAGCGGAGAAGCCCCCCGATCAAACAAGGGGGCAGGAGGCCTTTGGATCGGGCCGGTGTCCCGCCTGCTTCACCCGCGCTTTCGGTGCGCAAGGCGAGTCCATCCCCGAGGGGAAGATCTTGAGCGACAAGCCCTGGAGTGGGCGCTTCAGCGAGGCCACCGACTCCCTCGTTGAGGCCTTCACCGCCTCCATCGATTTCGACCGGCGCCTGGCGGCCCAGGACATCGCCGGGTCGAAGGCGCACGCCCGCATGCTTGGGCGCCAGGGCATCCTTGCGCAGGGCGACGTGGACGCCATCCTGGAAGGCCTGGACACAGTGGCCGACGAGATTGCGGACGGCTCCTTCCCCTACGCGGTGGGCCTCGAGGACATCCACATGAATATCGAGGCCCGCCTGACCGAGCACATCGGCGAGGCCGGCAAGCGCCTCCATACGGGCCGTTCCCGCAATGACCAAATTGCCACCGACCTACGCCTGTTCGTCCGCGAGCAGATCGACGAGGTCCTGCAGGCGCTGGGCCGCTTCCAGCGGGGCCTGGCAGAGGTCGCCGAGGCCGAGTCGGACACGGTCATGCCCGGGTTTACCCACCTCCAGCCGGCCCAGCCGGTGACGCTCGGCCACCACCTTCTGGCCTACTGCGAGATGGCCGAGCGCGACGGCGGGCGCCTGCGCGATGCCCGCAAGCGGGTCAACCGCCTGCCCCTGGGCAGCGGGGCCCTGGCCGGGACCACCTTTCCGGTGGACCGCGAGGGCGTGGCCGCTGAGCTTGGCTTCGACGGGATTACCGAGAACTCCCTGGACGCCGTCTCGGACCGGGACTTCGCGGTGGAGACGGTGTCGGCCTGCGCCCTGGTGATGGCCCACCTGTCCCGGTTTGGCGAGGAGCTGGTCCTCTGGTCGACCCCGCAGTTCGGGTTCGTCACGCTGCCGGAGACCTTCTGTACGGGCAGCTCCATCATGCCGCAGAAGGTGAACCCGGACGTCCCGGAGCTGATCCGGGGCAAGGCGGGCCGCGTCAACGGCGACCTCCAGGCCCTGCTGACCCTGCTCAAGGCCCAGCCGCTCGCCTATAACAAGGATATGCAGGAGGACAAGGAGCCGGTGTTCGACGCCCTGGACACCGTTCGGGGCTCGCTCCAAGTGCTGGCGGCCATGGTCCCGGAGGTCGGCTTCCACCGCGAGGCAATGCGCCGTGCGGCCGCCGCCGGCTATGCCACCGCCACCGACCTGGCCGACTACCTGGTGGGTAAGGGGTTGCCCTTTCGGGAGGCCCACGCCGCCGTGGGGGCTGCCGTCCGCCACGCCGTGGACGCGGGCTGCGAGCTGGCGGAGCTGGATCTTGGCACGCTGCGGGGCTTTGCGGACGCCATTGACGAGGACGTCTACCGGGTCCTGACCCTGGAGGGCTCGGTGGCCGCTCGAGACCATGTCGGAGGCACCGCTCC
>JAHEOG010000179.1 GCA_018609925.1 Gammaproteobacteria bacterium | reverse complement strand
GAGGCGGGCGCGATTTCCCCGAGGAGGCCGCCGAACAGGGCCGGGAGAGCTCCGAACGCGGCCGGGAGACGGCCGAGGAGGCCCGGGAGCGTGGCCAGGGTCAGGGGAAGGAGCGCCGCAAGGGCCGCGACTTCCCGGAGGAGGCCTCGGAGCAGGGCCGGGAAAGCTCCAAGCGCGGCCGGGACACGGCCGAAGACGCCCGGGACCGGGGCGAAAACGAGCGCGAGGAGGCCCGGGGGCGCGCCGAGGAGGAGCGCGAACGGGCCGAGGAAGAGCGCGAACGGGCTGAAGAAGAGCGCGAGGATGCCCGGGAGCGGGCCGAGGAGGAGCGTGAGGAGGCCCGGGAGCGGGCCGAAGAGGAACGCGAGGAAGCCCAGGAACGCGCCCGGGAGCTGCGCGAGGAGCGCCGGGACACCGGCCGACCCTAGCTCCGTCTGCCGTGCCCGCCTTACCGCCTCGGCCTTTCCGGTCCGGATTCGCCGTGGTTAGGGTGGGCTCCCCGCCAAAGGCCGACGGAGATCGCGAACCTGCATGCCGAAGCGGCTCTGGGTCCCGTTGTTCCGCCTCGCCAATGCCTTGGTCCGCGGGGTCGTCCGCCTGGGTGTGGGGGCGGCTCCTCTGGAGCCGGAAGGGATCCCGGCCGAGGCCCGTCGGGCTGCCGGGCCCGAGGTACCTAGTCCTGGGGCCCTTCCGGAGCCATCCCTGGCGGAGGGCCTGCACCGGTTCCTGTCCGCCGCCGAGACGGAGGCGGAGCTCACCCCCATTGGCCGCCTGGCCACCCGCCGCGACGCCACCCGGCTCCTGGCGCATCGGTTGCGCCTGGCCGCCGACCGGAGCCGCTACCCCGGGATCGCCGAGGAGCCCATCGAGGCCCCGGTGTTCATCGTGGGCTTGCCCCGCACCGGAACTACCCTTCTGCATGGCCTCCTGGCCGCCGATCCAGGAAACCGGGCCCCGGCCACCTGGGAGGTTATGGAGCCCTCTCCCCCGCCGGGACTGGGAGGGACGAAGGCTCGGCGCCGCCGGGTACGGCGCCAGCTCCGCTGGTTCGACCGGCTCGCCCCCGGCTATAAGGTGGCCCACCCTCTGGAAGCGGACCTGCCCCAGGAATGCATGGAGATCGCGGCCCACGTCTTCCAGAGCGATCGCTTCTTTCGCACCCACCACGTGCCCGACTACCGGGACTGGCTCGCTGCCCGCCCCGCCGACGAAGCCTACACCTTCCACCGTCGCTTCCTCCAGCACCTGCAGTGGGGCGGCCCGCCCAGGCAGTGGGTGCTGAAGAATCCGCCCCACATCTTCGCCTTGGACGCCCTGACCCGGATCTATCCGGACGCCCGGTTCGTCCAGATCCACCGCGATCCGGTCACCGTTATGGCCTCCTACATGAGCCACACCCGCCGGCTGCGAGCGGCCTTCAGCGAACGCCCGGAGCTTCTGGCTCCGGGGCCCGTCGTCGAGCGTTGGGCGGCCGGGATCGACAACCTGCTGGACTTCCGGGAGCGCGATGCGGTCCCGGCCCCGAGGTGGGTGGACCTGGCCTACGCCGAGCTGGAGGCCGATCCCCTGGCAGCCGTGCAGCGGGTCTACTCGGGGCTGGGCTGGTCCATGGCCCCGGCGGCCCTTGAGGCCATGGAGGCCTTCCTAGCCGAGCACACCCAGCACAAGTATGGCGTGCACCGCTACTCGCCGGCGAAGTACGGGGTCGATCCGGATGCCGTCCGGGACCGGTTCGCCCGCTATCGGCCGACCTTCGCGCCCTTTTTGACCCGCCGGGGGGGCGGCGCTTGAATTCGGAAGGGGGGACGAGGTCCACCTACCTGATCACCGGCGCCACCTCCGGGATCGGCCGGGCCGCCGCCCTGCGTCTGGCTGAGCACGGGCGGGTCCTCATCGGAACCCGGGAGGCGAGCAAGGGAGAAGGGGTGCGTCGGGCCATCGCGGACCGGGGTGGCGACGCGACGCTGGCGGTGGCGGACCTGGCCTCGCTCGCTGAGGTCCGGGCCCTTGCGGCGCGGATCCGGGACCGCGAGCCCCGCCTGGACGGGCTCATCAACAACGCCGGCATCTTCACCCGGACCCGGGAGGTTACCGAAGAAGACCACGAGCGCCAGCTCGCGGTGAACTACCTGGCCCCGTTCGTCCTGTGCCACGAGCTGCTGCCTCTGGTCCGGGCCTGGGCGCCGGCCCGGATCGTCAATGTGGCCTCGGAGGAGCACCGCCTGGGTCGGATCCACTTCGAGGATCCGGAGCTCGAGCGCGGTTACCGGGGCTCCCGGGCCTATCGCCAGTCCAAGCTGGCCCTGGTTCTGTTCACACGGGAGCTGGCGCGCCGGCTGGCGGGCACCGGAGTGACCGTCAACGCTGTGCATCCCGGCGTGGTGTATACCGACCTGGTGCGCACCATTAGCCCGCTGGCGCGGCTGGTGCGTTGGCTCCTGCGGAGCCCCGAGGACGGGGCCGGGCCCCTGGTTCGCCTGGCAACGGCCCCCGAATTGGCGGCAGTCACCGGGGCCTATTTTCGCCGCTGGCGCCGGGTCCAGCCCGCCCGGCGGGCCCGGGATCCGGCCACTGCGCGGCGGCTTTGGAACCTAACCGAAAGGCTCTCCGGCCCCGAATCGAGCGGGGGACGACCAGGCAGGGATGAAGGCTAGAGGGCGGCGATCCGGCCGAATCGGCCCAGCCCGCTTTCGATCACCTTGTGGGTGAGCCACCAGGCGATCCCTGAGCCGACGATAAGACACAGGAGCCAGATGGGGCCCGGCACGCCCGGATCGAGCACCCCCTCGGGTCCCTTGACCCAGTTGATGTTGCGCCCCGGCGGGGCGAGGAGGTAGCTGAGCACAATGACGGCCCACCCGATGGGGAGCCACGCTCGCCAGGCCTGGCGGTCGTAGCCCAGGCGCCACACGACCCACAGGAGCACGAAAGGCAAGGGTAGGTGGTACAGGGACAGGCCCCGCAGGTACAACGGGAGCTCCGGATCGAACATGTAGGCCACCAGCCCGACGGGGGTCTGCTGGCCCCCGGTTGCCAGCCCGATGAGGAAATCGGCGATCCAGCCCATCTCCAGAAGGCCCACCGAAACCAACAGCATGCTCGCCAGACGCCGGCTCTCCAGCCAAACGGCCAATAGGCCGCCTAGCAGGGCGATGTTGGAGAACCACAGGAAGTTCGCCGGGCCGTGGTGGGCGGCGTAGATGGGTACCAGCACCGCCACGAAGGCCAAATAGGCGAGCTTCAGGGTTAGCGGGATCCGGGCTACGGAGGGGATGGTGGGCAACCGATCCTCCCCGGGTTGGAACGAACGAAGCCGGTGGGGCCCCAAGAGGGTAAAGGAGGATCCCGCAGCGAGCGAACGGGTCCCGCTCCGCCGAGGACTGAACGGAGGCCACCATGGCGAAGCGTCCGACGGGACGGCCGGTGATCAAGGTGCGGATCGACGACGGCGAGGCCCGGGACGTGGCCACCCTGCGCCTGGCCTGGGGCGAGATCGAACGGGCCTTCGCCGAAAGGGAGCCCGGACAGCGCCTGATCTGGAGCCTGCAGACCTTC
>JAHEOG010000178.1 GCA_018609925.1 Gammaproteobacteria bacterium | reverse complement strand
GGTGGCGGCCGAGGCCATGCGCCGAGCCGCGGCCAAGCTTCCCATGAAGACCCGGTTTATTAGCCGGGGCGGCGGCTACTAGGGGGCGTCGAATGGCCAAGCAAACCGACGCGAGTAAGGCGGAAGCGCTGCGGGATAGCAGCCGCGAGGAGCTGGAGCGCCAGATCAAGGAGCTCCGCGACGAGCAGTTCAACCTGCGCTTCCAGCACAGCACCGGCCAACTGGAGAACACCGCTCGGATGCGCCAGGTGCGCCGGGAGATCGCCCGGATCAAGACCGTTCTGAACGAGAGACGCGAGGCGGCGGAAACCTGATGGCCCAACAGAGCAATAAGCGGCGAATGAACGGGGTGGTGGTCAGCACCCGAGGAGAAAAGACCGCCGTGGTGCGGGTTGACTACCGTCGGCCGGATCCCCTCTACGGGAAATATGTCCGCCGTTCCAGCAAGCTCCATGTCCATGACCCGGACAATGCGTGCGGGGAAGGGGACTTCGTCTCGGTGGAGGAGTGCCGCCGGGTCTCCAAGACCAAGTCATGGCGTTTGGTCGAGGTGCTGGAGCGAGCCGTTTAGCCGGCCAGCGAGCGGACCTTCTGGGATAGGGAGAGCCACCGAATGATCCAGATGCAGACCCAGTTGGGGATTGCCGACAACAGCGGAGCCCGGGAGGTCCAGGCCATCAAGGTCTTGGGGGGCTCCAAGCGGCGCTTCGCCAACATCGGCGACATCATCAAGGTCACCGTCAAGGAGGCCGCCCCCCGAGGTCGGGTCCGCAAGGGCGGGGTCTACAACGCGGTCGTGGTGCGCTCCGCCAAGGGGGTCCGGCGGCCCGACGGTTCCGTGATCCGGTTCGATCGCAATGCGGCGGTGCTCCTGAACGACGCCTTGGAGCCCATTGGGACTCGTATCTTCGGACCCGTCACACGCGAGCTGCGCGGACGGAATTTCATGAAGATCATTTCCCTGGCCCCGGAAGTCCTGTAAGCGGAGAGCGCGGCATGGAGCGAGTCAAGCAAGGCGATCAGGTCGTCGTCCGAAAGGGGAAGGACGCCGGCAAGCGCGGGCGAGTTCAGCGGGTGATCCCCCGGGAGAACCGGGTGGTGGTGGCCGGGGCCAACATGATCAAGCGCCACACCCGACCCAATCCCCAGGCGGGGGTCGCCGGTGGCATCCAGGAGCGCGAGGCGTCCATGGATCTGTCCAAGGTCAATCCGTACTGCTCGACCTGCGACCGAGGTGTCCGGATCGGAATCCGGGTGTTGGAAGACGGGCGCAAGGTGCGCATCTGTCGTGTTTGCGGCGAGTCATTGGATAGCTAGGAGTCGAGGTCTCATGGCGGTTCGATTGCAACAGCGCTATCAGGGAGAGGTCGCGCCACAGCTCCACAAGGACTTTGGCTACGGCAGCCCCATGCAGATTCCCCGTCTTTCCAAGATCACGGTGAACATGGGGGTCGGAGACGCGCCTCGGGATCGGCAAGTGCTGGAGCGCTCCATGGACGAGCTCGCCGCCATTACGGGGCAAAAGCCCATGGTGACCAAGGCCCGCAAGTCTGAGGCCGGTTTCAAGATCCGCAAGGGCATGCCGGTGGGCTGTAAGGTGACCCTGCGTCGGGAGCGCATGTACGAATTCCTGGACCGGCTTATCCAGGTGGCCCTGCCCCGGGTTCGCGATTTCCGGGGGCTGAACCCCAACTCCTTCGACGGGCGGGGCAACTACGCCATGGGCGTCACCGAGCAGATCATCTTCCCGGAGGTGGACTACGAACGGGTGGACCGAATCCGGGGCATGGACATCATCTTCTCCACGACGGCGGCCACCGACGAGGAGGCCAAGGCCCTCCTTGCCGGGTTTGGGATGCCGTTCCGGAGCTGAGCCCCTTCGGGGGCGTCCCCACTAAAGCGAGGTCGGGCTGTGCCACGCAAGTCTCTGATTGCCAAGGCAAAACGAAAGCAGAAGTTCCAGGTTCGGGAGTACAGCCGCTGCAACCACTGCGGCCGGGCGCGGGGATACTACCGTAAGTTCGGCCTGTGTCGGCTGTGCCTTCGCAAGCGCGCGCTCCAGGGCGAAGTCCCGGGCGTGGTCAAGTCCAGCTGGTAGCTGAGGGCTAGAGCCCATGAGTATGACTGATCCCATCGCCGACATGTTGACCCGGATCCGCAACGGGCAGATGGCCGAGAAGCGCACCGTCGACATCCCCGGGTCCAAGGTGAAGTCGGCGATCGCGCGCATCCTCCAAGAGGAGGGGTTCATCGCCGGTTTCGAGGAGACGCAGGGCACCGGCGGGAAGAAGACCCTTTCCGTGGAGCTCAAATACTTCGAAGGTCAGCCGGTGATCACCTCCCTGCAGCGAGTCAGCAGGCCGGGATTGCGGCAGTATTCCGCGGCCGGGGAAATCCCCAGGGTGCTCAACGGGATCGGGGTGATGATCCTGACCACTCCCAAGGGCGTGATGACCGACCGCCAGGCGCGCGCCGAGAATGTCGGCGGCGAGCTCCTGTGCCGGGTCTACTAAGGGGAGCTTGAGCCATGTCCCGAATTGCCGATGCCCCGATCGCCGTGCCCCAGGGCGTTGAAGTGGAGCTTTCCGAAACCGCGGTTCGCGTAAAGGGGCCCCAGGGGGAGCTGGGCCAGTCCCTTCATCCCCGTGTGCGGGTGGAACAGGCCGAAGGCGAGCTCCGCTTCCAGGCCCGGGACGCCTCGCGCCGGTCCGTAGCCTTCACCGGCACCATGCGCTCCATCGTGGACAATATGGTCCACGGGGTGAGCCAGGGCTTCGAGCGCCGCCTGGAGATCAGCGGTGTGGGCTTCCGAGCCGAGCTCAGCGGCAACAAGCTCACCCTGCACCTCGGTTTCTCCCACTCGGTGGTCTACGAGATCCCGGAAGGGGTAACGGTGAACGTGGAGAGCAATACCACCGTTGTGGTTAGCGGCGCCAGCAAGGAGGTAGTGGGGCAGGTGGCCGCCGATATCCGGGCCAAGCGGCCCCCGGAGCCGTACAAGGGCAAGGGGATCCGATTCAGCGACGAGCGGATCCTCCGCAAGGAAGCCAAGAAGAAGTAGCGAGGCCATGAGCAAGAACGAAAAGTTCGCGCGCCAACGACGTCGGGCCACCAAGACCCGGATGCGGATCCGCGAGCAGGGCAAGCCGCGGCTGTCCGTGTTCCGGTCCAACAGCCACATCTATGCCCAGGTGATCGACGACCGCCAGGGGCATACCCTTGCCGCCGCCTCCAGCCTCGACAAGGAGGTGGCCAGCGAGGTGGAGCGCGGTGGCAACGTTGACGCTGCCCGCAAGGTGGGCGAGACCGTCGCCGCAAGGGCCAAGGAGGCCGGCGTGGCCGAGGTGGCCTTCGACCGCGGGGGGTATAAGTTCCACGGGCGGGTCAAGGCCCTGGCCGATGGGGCGCGCGAGAACGGACTCAACTTCTAGCGGGGTCCCCAGTCGGACCCCGATCGGGTGAGGACCCAGACAGGAGACGGCTTTGGCGAACGGAGGCTCCAACCGCGAATCCTCCGCGGACGATCTCAACGAGAAGCTGGTCCACATCAACCGGGTCGCCAAAGCGGCCAAGGGCGGCCGTCAGTTCGGCTTTGCCGCCCTCGCTGTAGTAGGCGATGGGGAAGGCAAGGTCGGCTTCGGCCGCGGCAAGGCTCGCGAGGTCCCCGACGGCATTGCCAAGGCCATGGACCAGGCCCGTAAGGAGATGCGCCGGTTCCCCATGCACGGGGACACCCTTCACCACACCGTGGAGGGAACCCACGCCGGGGCGCGGGTCCTTCTGCGTCCGGCCAGTCCGGGTACCGGCATCATCGCCGGTGGTCCGGTCCGGGCGGTTATGGAGGTCATGGGCGTCAAGGACGTTCTGGCCAAATCGATTGGGTCCTCCAACCCCGTCAATGTGGTTCGTGCCACCTTCGATGCCCTGGGGCAGGTGGTCAGCCCTGAGCACATGGCCGCCAAGCGGGGCAAGACGGTGGAAGAGATCAGGGGGCAATAAGGATGGCGGGTACGCTACGGATTACCCTGCGCAAAGGCCTGGCCGGTATCCGACGCAAGCACCGTGAGACGGTGCGCGGTCTGGGTCTGCGCCGGATCAACCACACCGTGGAGCGGGAGGACACCCCCCAAATCCGGGGCATGGTTCGTACCGTCGCCCACATGGTCGAGGTCGAGGAGAAGTCATGAAGGCCAACGAGCTCAAGCCCGCTCCAGGGAGCCGCAAGACCCGCAAGCGGGTAGGCCGGGGAGAATCCTCCGGCTGGGGCAAGACCGCCGGCCGGGGCCACAAGGGCCAGAAGGCCCGCTCGGGCGGAGGCGTGAAGGCCGGCTTCGAGGGGGGCCAGATGCCCCTCCAGCGCCGGGTGCCCAAGCGGGGGTTCAATCAGGCCCGGTTCTCCCCGCGCTGCGCCGAGATCCGGCTCGGTGAGCTCAACCGGTTCGCCGATGGCGCCGAGGTAACCGAGGCCGCTCTGCGGGAGGCGGGCCTGATGAAGCGGGCCGATGAGCACGCCAAGGTGCTGGGTACCGGGAGCCTCGAGCGCAAGCTGACGGTTCGGGTGACCAAGATCACGGCCGGCGCCCGGCGTGCGATCGAGGCAGCCGGCGGCAGCGTGGCAGAGCCCTAAGCCGTGGCGGTCGGGAGCAGCAGCCTCGGCGGCCTGGCCCAGCTCGGCAATCTCACCAAGATCGACGAGCTCAAGCGCCGTATCCTGTTCGTCCTCGGCGCCCTGATCGTCTATCGCATCGGGGCCCATATCCCGACGCCGGGGATCAATCCCGACGCCCTGGCCAACTTCTTCTCCCAGCAACAGGGCTCGATGCTGGGGATGTTCGACATGTTCTCCGGCGGAGCCCTGTCCCGGCTGACCGTGTTCGCCCTGGGCATCATGCCCTACATCTCCGCCTCCATTATCCTTCAGCTGGGCACGGTGGTCTCGCCCAAGCTGGAGCAGCTCAAGAAAGAGGGGCAGTCGGGTCAGCGCAAGATCAATATCTACACGCGCTACCTGACCATCGGATTGGCGGCATTCCAGGGGATGGGCGTCTCGGTAGCCCTGGAGTCCATGCAGGCCGGCGGTCAGCAGGCGGTTATCGATCCCGGCTGGGTCTTCCGGATCAACACCGTGGTGACCCTCGTGGCCGGGACCGCCTTTTTGATGTGGCTGGGGGAGCGCATTACCGAGAAGGGCATCGGCAACGGCATCTCCCTGATCATCTTTGCGGCCATCGTATCTGGACTGCCCTCGGCCCTGTATTCCGTGCTGGAGCTGGCCCGGACCGGGGAGTATTCGCCCCTGTTCGTGCTGTTCCTGCTCGTGGCCGCCCTGGCGGTGATCGGTGGCATCGTCTTCGTGGAGCGGGGTCAGCGCCGGATCACCATCCAGTACGCCAAGCGCCAGGTGGGGCAGAAGATGTTCGGCGGCCAGAGC
>JAHEOG010000177.1 GCA_018609925.1 Gammaproteobacteria bacterium | reverse complement strand
GAGCCCATCCGGTGGCCATCCTCTGCCTGGGCCACGTGGACGGTTTTTACGATCGGCCGATGCTCCAGCAACAGGGCTGGGCCGAGCGCGAGCCCCTGGAGGACCTGGTGTTTTCCGATGCCTGGGGCCGCAAGGCCGAGCTGGGATGATCGCCCCTTTGCCCGAGGAGGCCGTGGATGAATCAAGACGCCGATAACGACCGCTACCGCGAGCGGATGCGCAAGAAAAAGGCGATCATGGACGACCGTATCGCCGCCGCCGGGGAGGAGCGCGGCGTGCTGGTCGTGCATACCGGCACCGGCAAGGGCAAGAGCACCGCGGCCTTCGGCATGGCGGTCCGTGCCTTGGGCCACGGCCAGCAGGTCGGGATCGTGCAGTTCATCAAGGGGCGGTTCGCCACCGGTGAGGGGGCCTTCTTCCAGCGCTTCCCCGAGGTGACCCATCACGTCATGGGGGAGGGCTACACCTGGGAGACCCAGGACCGCGAGCGCGACGCGGAGAGGGCCGGCGCCGCCTGGGAGCGGGCCCGGGCCCTGCTGGGGGACCCGTCCGTGGACCTGGTGGTGCTCGATGAGCTGAACATCGCCCTCAAGAAGGAGCTCCTTGACCTGCCCACCGTGATCGAGGATCTGGCCGCTCGGCCCCCCATGCAGCACGTGGTCGTTACCGGGCGGGGGGCGCCGGATGATCTCCTGGAGGTGGCGGATACCGTCACCGACATGCGGCGGGTCAAGCACGCCTTCGAGGCCGGGGTCGCGGCCCAGAAGGGGGTGGAGCTGTGACCGCCGATTGCCCGGCGGCCTTCATCGCGGCGCCGGCGTCCGGGCAGGGCAAGACCACGGTCACCGCCGCCCTGGCCCGCTACCATCGGGCGCAGGGACGAACGGTACGGGTGTTCAAGATGGGCCCGGACTTTTTGGATCCCATGATCCTGGAGCGGGCCGCCGGGCATCCCGTGGAGCCCCTGCACCTGTGGATGGTGGGCGAGGAGGACTGCCGGGCCATGCTCCACGCCGCCGCGGAGAGCGCCGACCTGATCCTGGTGGAAGGGTCCATGGGGCTCTTCGACGGCGATCCTTCCGGGGCGGATCTGGCCGTGCGCTTCGGCCTGCCGGTCCTGGCGCTCATCGACGGCAGCGGCATGGCGCAGACCTTCGGCGCCGTGGTCCATGGCCTCGCCACCTGGCGCGAAGAGCTGGCCTTCGCCGGGGTCATCGCCAACCGGGTGGGGAGCCCCGGCCACGGACGGATGCTGGGCGCGGCCCTGCCGGCGGATCTTCGCTTCTTCGGCGCGCTGCCGCGGGATCCGGCGGTGGGGCTGCCCGACCGACACCTGGGGCTGGTCCAGGCCGAGGAGATCGAGGACCTGGACCAGCGCCTGGCGGCGGCGGCCGCGGCGGTCGCCGAGGCCGGAGTCACCGGGCTGCCCGAGCCCGTGTCCTTCGCGGCCCAGGCCCTCCCCGAGCCCGAGCGAGGCCTGGCCGGTATCCGGGTAGCCATCGCCCGGGACGCCGCCTTCGCCTTCCTGTATCCCGGCAACCTCCGGCTTTTGGAGGACCTGGGGGCCGAGCTGGCCTTTTTCTCCCCTCTGGCCGGGGATGGCCTCCCGGAGGCGGACGCCGTCTGGCTCCCGGGGGGATACCCCGAGCTGCACCTGGATGCCCTGGCGGCCAACGAGCGGCTGCACCGGGATCTGCGGAGCCACCACGAGGACGGTGGGCCCATCCTGGCCGAGTGCGGGGGCTTCCTCTATCTGCTGGAGTCGCTGGCGGATTCGGGCGGCCACGAGCGCCCCATGGCGGGCCTGGTTACGGGCCGGGCCTGCCTGGAGGAGCGCCTCCAGGGCATCGGCCTGCAGGCCGCGCCCCTGCCCGAAGGCGAGCTGCGGGGGCATACCTTCCACTATAGCCGGGCCGAGGTGGGGCTGGAGCCGACGGCCTACTGCGTCCGCGCCCGGGACCGGGGGACTGCCGCCGAGGCCATCTACCGGGAGGGGCGGCTCACCGCCACCTACCTCCATGCCTGGTTTCCGTCCAACCCGGCGGCGATGACGGAGCTGTTCCGGCCATGACGGTGGAAGGGGCTTTCCCCCGACCCTGTGGGTGAGGGCCGGGCGACGAGGCCGGCCCTCGGAGAAAACGGCGCCTCCCTGGGAAGGACAGGCTTGAGCCGCCTTCCTTCAGCTGGCATCCGCCCACTCCTTTGACGGTTTCGCCCTAACCAAGTAGGTTAATCGTTTTTCGCCCGGGGTTGCTCCGGGGACCAATCCATTTCCGACCCGCCCCAGGTGTCCGGCGGATACCTCGCTCCGTCGGATGAAACGGGAAGTCCGGTATGCCCGAACCCGGGCAAAGCCGGCGCTGCCCCCGCAACGGTGGGCGAGTGACGGGACGGCCTCGAGGCCACTGCGCGTCAGCGCGGGAAGGCGGCCGTCCCCCTCGGGAAGGGAAGGACCGCGCTCCGTCCCGCCCGGGAAGCTCGCCAGCCCGGAGACCGGCCTGGGGTCTGGCTGCGGCGTCGCGGAGGGCGGCGCCGGGGCGCGGATCCCGCTGTCTCCCTCCCCGCCCCCTCGTCCTCCCGGCGTCGCATCCCAGTGCGGGTGCGCACGACGGGAGTGTCCCATGTCCGATATCAAGCCCTTGCTTGTCCCCGCCTTGCTCATGCCGTTCGCCGCCGCGGCCCAACCGGAGGAACTGCGGGTGCCGGAGACGGTGGTTACCGCCACCCGGACCCCGCAGCCCGCGGAGGAGAGCCTCTCCCCTACGACCGTGATTGACAGCGAGGAGATCGAGGAAAGCCAGGCCGACAACTTCCGCGAGCTGTTGCAGGGCCGGGCCGGGCTCCAGCTCAATAATCAGGGCGGCGAGGGCAAGGCCACGAGCCTGTTCCTGCGCGGCACCAACAGCGACCACGTCAAGGTGCTGGTGGACGGGGTGGAGATCGGCTCCGCCACCACCGGGCAGGCCCCCTTCCAGTTCCTGCCCCTGTCCCAGATCGAGCGCGTGGAAATCGTACGGATCCCGCGCTCCAGCATCTACGGCGGCGACGCCGTGGGCGGAGTGGTGCAGGTCTTCACCAAGCGGGGCCAAGGGCCGCCCCGCGGCACGGCCATGGTGAGCCGGGGCAGCGACCGGACCTGGAAGGCCGACGCCGGGGTCTCGGGCTCGGCCGGGGACTTCCACTACGCCGTCTCCGGTGGGTTCTTCCAGACCGACGGCTTCGACGCCCGGACCGACATTGAGCCCGACGACGACGGCTTCATCAACCGCAGCGCCAGCCTGAGGGTGGGCTACGACCCCAGCCGGCGGTTCGGGGTGGAGCTCCACCTCCTGCGCTCGGATGCCGATACCGAATTCGATGGCTCCTTCGTCAATAAGACCGAATCGGTCAAGCAGGTGATCGGCCTGGATATGGAGGGGCGTCCCCTGGATTTCTGGCGCACCGAGGTCAAGGTCAACCAGAGCCGGGACGACGAGGAGAACTTCCTGAATGGCCAGTTCCGGAGCCGCTTCGAGACCGTTAAGGACAATGTCATCTGGCAGAACGATTTCCAGGTGGCGTCCGGCCAGCTGGTCACCGCCGGCTTCGACTACCAGCTGGATTCGGTGGACAGTACCACCAATTTCGCCGAGGACGAGCGCTGGAACTGGGCGGTATTCCTCCAGCACCAGGCGGAGGTAGGTCGCCATTCCTTGAACGTCAGCTACCGGCACGACGAGAACGAGGCCTTCGGCTCCAGCGATACCGGTAGCGTCGCCTACGGCTTCCGCATCGACGACACTTGGCGGGTCTCGGCCTCCTGGGGCCGAGCCTTCAAGGAGCCTACTTTCAACGACTTGTTCTTCCCCGCCGGGGGCTTTTTCCGGGGAAATCCGAATCTGGATCCAGAAAAGTCCTGGACAGTGGATGCCGGGGTTACCGCCGACCCGGACTGGGGCCGCTTCGAGGCCCGCGCCTTCCACACCGAGATCGAGGATTTGATCGTGAATCAGTTCGTGGGGTTTACCCTGGTCCCTAACAACGTGGACAAGGCGGAGATCAACGGCCTGGAATTGGTGGCCCGCAGCAGTCCCGGGCGCTGGCGTTTGGGGGCGGATCTTACGATCCAGGATCCCGTGGACGAGGCCAACGGCAACCTCCTGCCCCGCCGCTCCCGTGTCCACGGCCAGGTCAGCGTGGAGCGGCGTATGGGACCGGCGCGCCTCGGGGTGGAGGCCATCGGGCGCAGCGAGAGCTTCGACGACTCGGCGAATAATACCCGATTGGGCGGCTTCGGGCTGGTCAACCTCACCGCCGGGGTGCGGATCGCCGAGGATTGGCGTATCCGGGGGCGGATCGAGAACCTGCTGGACAAGGACTACCAGACCGCCGAGAACTTCCGCACCCAGGGCCGGTTCGGCTCGGTGACCGTGGCCTATGGCCCCGGCGGCCGATAGGCCAGTCGGCGGGGCGGGTGCCCTGGCCGTCGCCGTTCTGGCGGCGGTCCTGGCCGGGCCCGCCTTCGGGAAGGGCGCCGAGACCGAGGGGATGGAAGAGCTCCCGCGGGTGGCCTCCATCAACGCCTGCACCGACCAGCTCGTGCTCAAGCTGGCGGATCGCCATCAGATCGCCACGGTCTCGCGCTACGCCCGGGATACGGCCTTCTCCTATATGGCCCATGCCGCCCAGGGCCATCCGGTGAACGACGGCCACGCCGAGGAGGTGCTGGCCCGGGATCCGGACCTGGTGGTATCAGGGCCCTACACCAACCGCGAGACCAGCCACCGCCTGGAGGCCCTCGGCTACCGGGTGGTGACCCTGCCCAGCCCCGACACCTTCGCCGGGATTCGGGAGAACCTCCGCCGGATGGCCGAGCTCCTTGGGCACCCCGATCGTGGCGAGCGCCTGATCGAGCGCATGGACCGGGTCCTGGACGCGGTCTCCGAGCGCCTCCCACCGGAGGACCGGCGGCTGCGCGCGCTCGCCCTGCGCCCCAACGGGGTGACGGTGGGGCAGGGCTCTCTCCTCGACACCCTCATGGAGGCCGCGGGGTTGCGCAACGTGGGCCGGGAGCTGGGGGCGGGATCCTACCGGGAGCTGCCCCTGGAGCACCTGGTGCGGACTGGACCCGATCTACTGATCCAGGCGGCCTTCGCCGAGGCCGAGCCGTCGCTGGCGCAGGGGGTGCTGCAGCACCCGGTTTTCGCGGCCCTGGAGACCGAGCGCCCGCGCATGTGGCTCCCCGGCCGGCTGTGGTCCTGCGGCGGCTGGTTCAACGCCCAGGCCGTGGCCCGCATGGCGGAGCACGCCTACGGCATCCGGGTCCCCGATGACCTCGAGAAGATCCGGAAGCGCCGGAGGGCGCGCCTTGCCCGGTGAGAGGGCTCGTGCCTGGTTGTTGACCGGGCTGGGGCTGGTGCTCCTGGCCCTGGCGGGGGCTAGCCTGGGCATCGGCTATGTGGCCATCCCCCTCCACCGCATTCCGGGGGCCCTCCTGGGGCCTCCGGGCTCGGCGGAGGCCCTGATCCTCCAGGAGCTGCGACTGCCGCGCACCCTTCTGGGGATGGCGGTGGGAGGCACCCTGGGCATCGCCGGGGCCGGGCTCCAGGGCCTACTGCGCAATCCCCTGGCCGAGCCCGGGGTGCTCGGCATCTCCAACAGCGCGGCCCTGGGGGCCGTGCTGACCCTATATACGGGCGTCGCCGCGGTGGCGCCCCTGGCCCTGCCGGCATCGGCCATGGCGGGAGCCCTGCTGGCGCTGCTGGTGCTCTACGGCCTGGCGGGGCGCGAGGCCAATGTCCAGACCCTGATCCTGGCCGGGGTGGCCATCTCCAGCCTGGCCGGGGCGCTCATCTCGGTGGCCCTCAACTTGGCCCCGAGCCCCCACGCCACCACCGAGATCCTGTTCTGGCTGCTGGGGTCCCTGGCCGATCGGGGCATGGACCATGTGGCCTGGGGACTCCCCTTGATGGGCCTCGGCACGCTCTTGCTGCTGTCCACGGGAAGGGCCCTGGATGCCCTCAGCATGGGCGAGGAGACGGCCCGCAGCCTGGGCTTCCACCTCGGTTCCCTGCGCTTCCGGGTGATCGTGGGGGCCACCCTGGGCGTGGGCGCCGGAGTGGCGGTGAGTGGCAGCATCGGATTCGTGGGCCTGGTGGTGCCCCACATCCTGCGGCCGCTGGTGGGCTACCAGCCGGCCCGCCTGCTGCCGGCCAGCGCCCTGGGCGGGGCCATCCTCCTGTTGCTGGCCGATCTGGGGCTGCGCCTGGCGGCCGATCGGGTGGACCTCAAGCTGGGGGTGGTTACCGCCCTGGTGGGGGCCCCCTTCTTCCTCCACCTGGTCCTCAAGACCCGGAGGATGACGGTTTGAGCTCGGGGTCCCTCCATCGGACACTGGAGGCGCGCCGGCTCACCCTGCGCCTGGGTGGCGTCGCAGTGGTGGAAGGGGCGGATCTGGCGCTGGCACCGGGAGAGGTGTCCGCCCTGCTGGGCCCCAACGGCGCCGGCAAGAGCACCCTGCTGCGCGGTCTCGCGGGACTGCAGGCCCCCTGGGAAGGGCAGGTGCTGCTGGGGGACCGACCCCTGGCAGACCTTCCGGGGCGCCAGCGCGCCCGGGAGATCGGGTACCTGCCGCAGGCGGCCACGGTCCATTGGCCCCTGGTGGTGGAGCGCGTGGTGGCCCTGGGCCGGATCCCCCACCTGGGGCCCTGGCAGCGGCCGGGAGCGGAGGACGCCTACGCGGTGGATCGGGCCCTGGCCGCCACGGGGGTGGAGGGGTTGAGGCACCGGGCCGTGACCGAGCTCTCGGGAGGCGAGCGGGCCCGGGTCCTGCTGGCCCGGGTCCTGGCGGGCGAGCCCAGCTACCTGCTCGCCGACGAGCCGGTGGCCGGCCTGGACCCGTATCACCAGGTGCATTTCATGGAGCTGGTCCGGGAGTACGCCGCCCGGGGCCGGACGGTCGCCCTGGTGATGCACGACCTCAACCTGGCGGCCCGTTTCTGCGACCGCCTGTTCCTGATGGACGAGGGGCGCCTGGTGGCCGAGGGCGGGGCCCGCGAGGTGCTCGATCCGGGGCACCTGGCCCGGGTGTTCGGGATCCGGGCGCTGTACGGCGAGTCCGAGGGCGAGCCCTACGTGGTGCCGTGGGGGAGGGCGTAGGACATGGCGGCGCACCTTGGGCTCGGTTCCCGGGAGGGCCTTCCGGCAGAGGGATGGGAAACATGAAGGAGCTGATCCTGGGCGGGGCCCGCTCGGGCAAGAGCCGGCTCGCGGCGGAGCGGGCTCGGGCCAGCGGGGCCGCGGTGGTCTATGTGGCCACCGCCACTGCCGACGACGAGGAGATGGCGGCCCGCATCGAGGCCCATCGGCAGAGTCGCCCCCGGGACTGGGACTTGGTCGAGGAGCCCCACGCCCTGGGCGTCGTACTGGATCGGGAGGCGAGGCCGGGCCGGTGCCTGATCATCGATTGTCTGACCCTTTGGCTCAGCAATGTGCTGGCCGCGGGGGAGCTTGAGTCCCAGAAGGCGGCCCTTCTGGAGGCCCTGGAGACCGCCCGAGGCCGGGTGGTGCTGGTCAGCAACGAGGTGGGGCAGGGGGTCGTTCCGGGGGATCCGGCGGCCCGGCGGTTCGTCGACGAGGCCGGCCAGCTCCATCAGGCCGTGGCCGAGCGCTGCGAGCGGGTGACATGGGTCAGCGCCGGCCTGCCCCTGACCCTGAAAGGGGAAGCCCCATGACGATGCCCTGGTACGAAGTGCCCCCTTCGCCCCCCGATCGGGGATCCGAGGAAGCCGCTCGGGACCGCCAGGCCCGGCTGACCAAGCCCCCCGGCTCCCTGGGTAAGCTGGAGGACCTGGCGGTGCGCTTCGCCGGCTTTCAGGGGCGGACGCTCCCCGATCTGGAACGGATCTATGTGACGGTCTTCGCCGCCGATCACGGCATCGCCGAGCGGGGGGTCTCCGCCTTTCCCCAGTCGGTTACGGCCGCTATGCTGCGCAACTTCAGTCAGGGCGGGGCCGCCATCAACGCCCTGGCCCGGCGAATGGGGGCGGTCCTGGAGGTGGTGGACGTGGGCGTACGCGCCGATCCCGGAGCCCTCCCGGGGGTGGTATCGGCCCGGGTCGGGCCGGGGACCGCCCCCTTCGACGACGGGTGGGCCATGACGGATGATCAGCTCGAGACGGCCCTGGTCGCCGGATGGGAGAGCGTGGAGCGGGCCCGGGAAGCCCGGGCTGGGCTGTTCATCGGGGGGGAGATGGGCATCGCCAACTCCAACTCCGCCACCGCTCTGGCCTGCGCCCTGTCCGGGGCCGATCCCGACCGGTTGATCGGACCGGGCAGCGGCCTGGACGGGAACGGCCTGGCCCGCAAGTCGGCGGTGGTCCGCGGGGCCCTGGAGCGCCACGGCCTGCAAAAGGGGGAGCCCCTGGAAGCGCTGAGGCTTGTCGGGGGCTTCGAGATCGCCGCCCTGGCCGGGGCCTATGTGCGGGCCGCCCAGGGTGGGGTCCCGAGCCTGGTAGATGGCTTCATCGCCACCGCCGCTGCCCTGGCGGCTGTGCAGCTCAGCCCCGGGGCCGCCGACTGGCTGATATTCGGGCACCGTTCGGACGAGCCCGGCCACGGTCCCCTGCTGGAGGCCCTGGACGCGGAGCCCCTGCTTGACCTCGGCCTGCGGTTGGGGGAGGGCAGCGGGGCGGCAGTGGCGGCGGAGCTGATCCGGAGCGCGCTGGCCCTGCACCGGGAAATGGCAACCTTCCAGGAGGCCGGGCTCGACACCGAATGAATGGCTCTCGCACCGGGGGAGGCATGCATACCGGAGAAACCCTTGTCGATCTGATCCGCCACGGAGAGCCGGAAGGGGGGCGGCGTTTCCGCGGGGAGACCGACGATCCCCTCTCCGAAACCGGTTGGCGGCAGATGCAGGCATCAGTGGGGAAGGGCGAAAGCTGGCAGGCGATTGCCACTTCACCCCTACGTCGCTGCGCCGAGTTCGCCAATACTCTGGGCGAGCGCCTGGGGATCCCGGTGGAACAGGTGCCCGACCTGAAAGAGATGGCCTTCGGCGCTTGGGAAGGGCGGACCGCCTCCGACATCTTGGCCGAGGGCCCGGGGGACCTTGCCGGATTCTGGGAGGACCCCGAGAACGGCCGGATCCCCGAAGGCGAGTCCCTGACTGCCTTTCGGGACCGGGTGGTGGGTGCCTGGCAGGGGCTCGTGGCCCGCTACGCCGGCCACCACCTCCTGATTGTGGCCCATGGGGGGGTGGTCCGGGTGCTGCTGACCCATGTCCTGGGCATGCCCCCGGGCCATCTGTTCCGGCTGGAGGTCGCCTACGCCGATCGCAGCCGGATCCGGGTGGATTCCCACGGGCCCCGACTGGTGGCCCACGGGAGCCACGAGTGACCCCGCTGGCGGTGGCCATCCGGTTCCTTACGCGGATCCCCGTCCCGGGCCCGGCCCAGGCCACCCCG
>JAHEOG010000176.1 GCA_018609925.1 Gammaproteobacteria bacterium | reverse complement strand
GAGGGACGCTACGCGACCGAGGACGGGGAAGCTACCACCCAGCGGGCCCACGGCAGCACCCAGGTGGACTACAACTTTCGGCCTCGGGATTACGCATTCGGGGTGGTGGAGTCCACCCACGACCGTTTCGCCGAGATCGACGCGCGGTTGCGGGAATCGGTGGGCCTGGGCCGACGCTTCTTCCTCAATCATGCCGATCTCGCCTGGCGCATCGAGGGGGGACCGGCATCTCGCCAGGAATGGCGCCGGGACGGCAGCTTCGATCACTCCATGGACGGCCGCGCCCGCAGCCTTTTCACCTGGGAGTTCAGCGAGAATGCCGCCTTCACCCAGGAGGTAACCTGGACCCACTCCCTCGAGGATGAGGACGACTTCCTGGCGACCAGCGACACGTCGGTACGCTTTCGACTCAACGCCAGCGTTACCTTCAAGACCAGCGTCCGGATCGAGCACGACAGCAAGCCCGCTCCGGCTACCGAGCGGACGGACATCCTCACCACCACGTCCCTTATCTACAACTTCTAGGGGACACGGGCTCGCGGATCAGACCGAATCCAGCCAAGGCTGTCCCTCCCCGGCCTGGGGCTCGACCCACCGGCTTCCCCCATCCTGGAGCCGCTCCTTCTTCCAGAAGGGGGCGCAGGTCTTGAGGGCGTCGATGAGGAAGCGACAAGCCTCGAAGGCCTCGTCGCGATGGCGGGACCAGGTGGAGACGAGAACGATGGCCTCACCCGGGTGGATTTCCCCGAAGCGGTGGACGATCAGGGCGTCCAGGAGCTCCCAGCGGTTACCTGCCTCCCGGAGGAGTCTGTTCAGCTCGTCGTCGGTCATGCCGGGATAGTGCTCGAGCTCCATGGCAACCACACCGTCCCCCTGATTGAGATCACGCATGGTGCCCACGAAATGGATCTCCGCCCCGAGGTCGGAGCGCTCGGGCCGATAGGCGGTAAGCTCGACGCTGGCATCGAAGGGCTCCCGCTGCAGGCGGAAAGGCATGGCGAACCTCCCTCCTTGGTGGGGGCGTCGGCGGAGGAATGGACGCGGGGTATCCCCGGGGAATGGCTCAGGAGGAGCCGCTGTCGTCGGAAGGGCCTTCGGGGCCAAGCAGGCGCTCGAGGAGACGATCCACACGCCGATCCAGTTCGTCATGGAAGCGATCGTGGACCTCCTCCGTCTCCCTCACCAGGGCCTCGGCCTCGCGAGCATCCATGGCCCGCCGCGGGGTCCGCAGGCGATGCCGCTCCCGCATCCGGATCAGGACCGGACTAGGATAGTAGGTCTCGCTCTTCACCTCCCGCCAGGGGTGGAGCCAGCGCCGTCTCCGGTCGTCCATGGCTAACCGTCGGTTCCTCTTTCGGGGTGGGGTCTTTCGAACCGGCAAATGTAGGCCATCTCGTGCCCATGTCAAGGCGATCCCTCCAGGGGCCAAGGCCATTCGGGAAGAGTCGGGCTAACCCACTTCCCCGTACATGGCTCCCTCCCCCACCCAGCGCCGGACCAGGTCCCGAGCTACGGCGGGATCCTCCTCAAGCAGCCGAGCAGCCGCCTCCGGCAGATCGGCCACCAGGTCGCCATCTCGGCCCAGATCGGCGACGCGCATGGCCATCAGCCCGGTTTGCCTCGTGCCTAGGACTTCCCCGGGCCCCCGCAGTTCCAGATCGATCTGCGCGATCCGGAAACCGTCGTTGGTCTCGCGCATGGCGGCGATCCGCCGCCTCGCCTTGTCCCCAAGGGGAGGACGATACAGCAGGACGCAGGCCGAGCGGCGCCCGCCCCGGCCGATCCGGCCCCGTAGCTGATGGAGCTGAGCCAGGCCCATGCGCTCGGCGTCTTCAATCACCATGAGGGTGGCATTGGGAACATCCAGACCCACCTCGATAACCGGGGTTGCCACCAGCAGGTGGGTCCGACCGGCCTTGAATTCAGCCATGGCGGCTTCCTTTTCCGCCGGTCGCATCCGGCCGTGGACCAGCCCCACCGCTAGCTCGGGGAAGGCATCACGCAACCGTTGATGCGTCTCGGTGGCCGCCTCGAGCTGCAGCGCCTCGCTGTCCTCCACCAGGGGGCAAACCCAGTAAGCCTGCTCCCCGTGGGCTACCGCGGTACGGATGCGGGCTTCCACCTCGGGGCGACGGGCCTCCGAGATCCCGGCCGTTTCCACTGGGAGCCGCCCCGGCGGCAGCTCGTCGATCACGGTCGCTTCCAGGTCCGCGAATGCGGTCATGGCCAGGGTGCGAGGGATGGGCGTGGCGGTCATGATCAGCAGGTGGGGCTCACCGCCCTTTTCTTTAAGGGCCAACCGCTGATGGACCCCGAAACGGTGCTGCTCATCGATGACCGCCAGACCCAACCGGGCGAACCGCACATCCTCCTGGAACAGGGCGTGGGTCCCCACGGCCACCTGGGTCCTCCCCTCGGCGATAGCGGTTGCCTCGGCACGGCGCTCCCGCTCTCCGAGCCCCCCGCCCAGGAATCGGACCTCGACACCCAGGGGATCCAGCCACCCCTGCAGGGTCCCCGCGTGCTGCTCGGCCAGGACCTCGGTGGGCGCCATGAAGGCCACCTGATAACCCGCCTCCACGGCCCGGAGAGCAGCGAGCACCGCCACCACCGTCTTGCCCGACCCCACATCCCCCTGGAGCAGGCGCTGCATGGGACGCTCTCCCCCTAAGTCCGAGCGGATAGCGTGCCACGCCCGTTGCTGGGCCCCCGTTAGGGAGAAGGGCAACCGGCTCAACAGGGCCTCCGGCAGTCCCTGGGATCCGGAGAGTGGGGGGGCGCCACGCTCTGCCCGGGCGGTCCGGGCTTGCCGCAACGCCAGGTGGTGACCCAGCAGCTCCTCGAAGGCCAGACGCTTCTGGGCCGGGGTCCGGAAATGGGCCAGGGCTTCCGGGTCGGTCTCCGGGGGAGGCCGGTGGATCAGCTCTAGGGCCTCGGCGACGGGGGGCCAGCTGCGAGCATCCCGGATCCAGGCGGGCAAGGAATCGGGAAGATCCGGAGCAAATCGATCCACGGCATGCTCAATCCAGGTGCGCATCCGGCCTTGGGTAAGCCCCTCGGTAAGCGGATACACCGGGGTAAGGTGGCCCGGAGGCTTGGGAGGGTCGCCGTCGGCCGACCGAAACTCGGGGTGGACCATCTCCAGCCCGCTGCGGCCCGCCCGGACCGTGCCAAAGGCCCAGACGCTGCGCCCCGGGCACAAGGCCCGGGTCAGGGATGGCCAGACCCGGAAGAAGCGCAAGGTGAGGAAGCCGGTCCCGTCCTCGATCCGAACGACGAACATCGTTCGGCGTTCGCCGGTTCGATCCGCCGCTCGGATCACACCCTGGCATCCGATCTCCACCTCCGATTCGAGCCGGCCAAGGGCGCAGGTCCGCGTACGGTCCTGGTAGCGATGGGGGAGATGGAATAGCAGGTCTTCCGGGGTGTGGATACCCAGGCGGGCCAGGCGCTCGGCCATCCCGGGGCCCAAGCCGGGCAGGCTTTGGAGGCTGGCGGCAGGCCTGGACTGCGAGCTCAACACTGCCCCCGGTGGGATGGGAAGAGGTGCCCAGCCGTCGCGAAGACCGGGAGAAGGGGCCCACGCCCCGGCGCCCCCAACCTCGGCGGGGGCGGTGACGGCAAGGCACGGTGCTGGTAAACTACCGGACTTTCCCAGGCCAGCGAGTGAGGGCCGCCATGGCGAGGCGCTGCGAGATCTGCGGCAAGGGGCCGGGCACCGGCAACAATATCAGCCACGCCCACAACAAGACCCGCCGACGCTATCTGCCCAACCTGCAAAAGGTTCGGGCCCGGGTGAATGGGGCGGTAAAGCGGGTCCACGCCTGCAGTCGCTGCATCCGCTCGGGTCGGATCCAGAAACCGGCCTGAGCCATAGGCCGCGCGCCGCCCGGTGAGGTCAACTCCGCGCCGCCGCTTCTCCGGGGCTCGGCGGCAGGTGCAGCACCGCCTCCATTTCCACCTGGGCCCCCTTGGGCAGGGCCGCCACTCCCACCGCCGACCTGGCCGGGAAGGGCGGATCGAAGAATCCCTCCAGGGCCTCGTTAATGGCCCCGAACTGGCCCATATCGGTTAAGTAGACGGTCACCTTGATCACGTGCGCCAGCGAGCCCCCGGCGGCCTCACACACCGCGCCAAGGTTGGCCAGGACTTGTTCGGCCTGGTCCTGGATGCCTCCATCCACCAGCTCCATGGTGCCGGGTATCAAGGGAATCTGCCCGGACAGATAGATGCTATCCCCGGCCCGGACTGCTTGAGAGTAGGGACCTATGGCCGCGGGGGCCCGATCGGTCTGGAAGGCCTCTCGCTCGGTCAAGGTCATCACCCTCCTTCCCCGCTCGGGGCCCGAGGCCCTCTGTGGATGGGCAGGCGGATCTGCAAACCGGCGCCCCTATCCCTTCTTCCGGGATACTCGCTCCACCCCGTTCATCCCCCGGATGAGCCGCATCAGCCGGGCCAGGTGCTCCCGCCCCTCCACTTCCAGGGTGAACTGGATGACCTTGTGCAGGGGATCCCGGTCCTCGGCCTGGACGTGGTCGATGTTGGCTCCGCACTCGGCGATCCGGGAGGCCATTCCAGCCAAGACCCCTTTGGTGTTCCGGACAACCGTTTGGACGGTGACGGGAAAGGCCCCTTCCGGCTCCGCGGCCCATTCCACGTCCACCCACTTCTCAGGGTGGTGGGCCAGCTCGTGGAGATTGGGGCAATCCCGGCGGTGGACCGTAATCCCCCGACCCAGGGACAGGAAGCCCACGATGGGGTCGTTGGGGATAGGGTAGCAGCACCGGGCCAGGTTCGCGACGATGTCCTCCATCCCCCGGACAAAGAGATTGCCCCCGGCCCCGTTGGCTGCGACCTTCGGCTCTTCCGGCCCTTCCTCCACCCGGGCGTGCTCGTCCAGGTAACCGGGGAAGAGGTGCTGAACAACCGCCGGTGCGAGGATCGAGCCTCGTCCTATCGTCTCCAGCAGGGCTTCTCCCGAGTCCAACTGGAAGTGCTCGCCAACCCGGTGCAGGGCCTCCTCGGAAACGTGGGCAAAGCTTAGGCCCAGTCCGTCCAGGGTCCGCTCCAGCATGCCCCGGCCGAGGGCGACGGCGGTCTCCCGCTCCTGGGTCTTGAGGTGGTGACGGATGGCGGATCGGGCCTTGCCGGTAACCACGAAGTGGAGCCAGGAGCTGTTCGGGCGGTGCTCGGAATCTGTCAGGATCTCGACGCGGTCGCCATTGCGTAGCGCTGTTCGCAGGCTTGCGATGCGCCCGTTGACCCGTGCGCCGACGCACTGGTGGCCGATCTCCGTATGCACGGTGTAGGCGAAGTCCACCGGCGTAGCGCCCCGGGGAAGGCGCAGGATCTCCCCCTTGTGAGTAAAGACGTAGACCTCCTCCGGGAAGAGGTCCACCTTGAGGTGCTCCAAAAATTCCGCCGAGTCCCCCGCCTCCTGCTGGATCTGCAGCAGCTGCTGCAGCCATCCGTACCCGGCATCCGGAGACGATTCTTGATCTTGCCCTTCTCGGGCGATCTTGTACTGCCAGTGAGCCGCCACTCCCACCTCCGACACCAGGTCCATGTCCCGTGTCCGGATCTGGAACTCCATGACCCCGCCGAAGGGATTGACCACTACCGTGTGCAGGGACTGGTAGCCGTTGGCTTTGGGGATCGCGATGTAGTCCTTGAAGCGCCCGGGGATGGGCTTGAACAGGTTATGGACCCGGCCGAGGACCAGGTAGCAAGTGGGCACGTCCTCTACCCGGATGCGAAAGGCGTAAACGTCATGGACCTCCTGGAAGGACAAGGCCTTCTGCTGCATCTTGCGGTAGATGCTGTAGAGGTGCTTCTCCCGGCCCATGACCTCCGCCTCGACCCCCACCTCCTGCAGATCCCGCTGGACAGCCGCCTCGATGCGGTCGGTGATGTGGGCCCGGTTGCCCCGTTCGCGTCGAAGCCCTTCCACCAGGGCGCGGGCCCGGCGGGGGTACAAATGCTTGAAGGACAGATCCTCCAGCTCGGTCTTGACGGGGTTGAGCCCCAGGCGGTGGGCAATGGGGGCGAAGATGTCCAGGGTTTCCCGGGCGACGCGGCGCTGTTTGGCCTCGGGGAGATAGCCCAGGGTGCGCATGTTGTGGAGGCGGTCCGCCAGCTTGATGATGATGACCCGAAGATCCTGGGCCATGGCCAGCAGCATCTTGCGGAAGTTCTCGGCCTGAGCGTCCTCCCGGGTCTCGAAGTGAACCTGACCGAGCTTGGTAACCCCGTCCACGAGTCCGGCCACCTCTTGCCCGAACTGCTCCCGAACCTGCTCGAATGTGGCGGGGGTATCCTCCACGGCGTCGTGGAGCAGGGCCGCCGCCAGGCAATGGGCGTCCATGTGGTAGCCGGCCAGGATCCGGGCCACGGCGATGGGATGGGTGATGTAGGGATCACCGGAAGCGCGCTGCTGGCCCTCGTGGAGAGAGGCCGCTAGCAGGTAGGCGCGATGGACTTGGTCCACATCCTCCGGGGGGAGGTAGGTCCCGGCCTCCTCGATGAGCTCGTGGGTGCGAAGCAAGGCGGTGGCCTACCGGTTGGGGGACGGGACCCGTTGCGAGCCCCGGACAGCTCCTACGCTTCCTCGTCTTGGGGGGGCTGGTCTTCTTCGGGCTCCTCAGCCGGCTCTTCCTCCAGATCCTCTTGGAGCTCGGGCTCCTCCGGTGCGGCTTCCCCTTCGCCGCTTTCCTCTCCTTGGCCCTCATCGTTTTCGAAGACCGGCGCAGGGCGCTCCGAGTCGCCCATACCAGCGGCCATACCGGCCCCAAGGGCCTCCGCGGCTTCCGCCACCGATTCCGCGGAAGACTCACCGGCTCCCGATTCCCCCCCACCTTCCAGCTCCTGATCCACCTGGTCCAGGAGCTCCAGGGTCACCTTACCGGCGGCGACCTCGCGCAGGGCGAGCACCGTGAAATCGTCGCCGCTTGCATCCACCAGCGGGGGCGCCCCCTGGTGGAGCTGGCGGGCCCGGCGGCTGGCGATCAGGGAAAGGTGGAAGCGGTTGCGCTGATCGATGTGATCGAGGCAATCCTCAACGGTAATGCGAGCCATGGAACGCCTGCCCTCCTTTGAGCCACCCGACTCCGCAGCAAAAGGGCCGCAGGATCACACGGGGTAACGAGCTTCAGGAAAACGGTTAAGTTTACGATTCCCCTGGAGATTCGTCAATTTTCCCCATCAGCCGTTCCGCAAAGGCGAGCAGTGCCTCGCGGCGGCGGCTCAATCGGCAGCGTTCGGCCCGAAGGACCCCCATAAGGCTTGCCACGGCCGCTTCGAACTCGTCATTGACGATGACGTAGTCGTACTCGTCGTAATGACTGATCTCGGCCTCGGCAGCCCGCATGCGACGGTCGATGATCCCGGGGTCGTCCTGGCCGCGCCCCACCAATCGCTGTCGCAGGCTCTCGCGGGAGGGCGGGAGGATGAACACTCCCACGGCGTCGGGCACGCGCTCCCGGATCTGGCGAGCCCCCTGCCAATCGATCTCCAAGATGACATCGCGGCCGGCCGCGCGCTCCCGCTCCACCGCCTCGCGACTGGTGCCGTATTGACGGTCGAACACCTGCGCGTGCTCCAAAAATTCCCCGCTGGCGACGAGCCGGTCGAAGGCGTCGGGGTCCACGAAGTGGTAATCCACGCCTTCCTGCTCGCCCGGGCGGGGGGGACGGG
>JAHEOG010000175.1 GCA_018609925.1 Gammaproteobacteria bacterium | reverse complement strand
TGGCCCGGACCACGGGAGCCCATACCGACTCCCTCTACCGCCTTTTGCGGGCCCTGGCGAGCAAGGGGATCTTCGCAGAGCGCGAGGATGGCCGATTCGAGCTAACCGCATTGGCCGAGCCCCTGCGCGATGACGCTGCCGACTCCAAAAGGGCCATGGCCATCATGATGGGCGAGGAGCACTTCCGGGCGTGGGGCGAGCTTTTCCACAGCGTGGGTACGGGAGGGACGGCCTTCGACCATGTCTACGGCCAGCCCATATTCGAATTCCTGGCCGATCACCCCGAAATGGCCGCCATCTTCGACCGGGCCACGGGAGGCATCCATGGCAGGGAGACGGAGGCCCTATTGGATGCCGTGGATCTCTCTGTTGCCGAAACCCTGGTCGATGTGGGCGGCGGTAACGGATCGGTTTTCCAAACGGCGCTGAGGCGCTACCCCAAGTTGGGCGGGGTGTTGTTCGATCTACCGGGGGTGGTGGAGCGGGCCCGCAAGGATATGGCGGAGGACGAGCCAAGCCAGCGCTGTGAGCTGGCGCCGGGCAATTTCTTCGAGGCCGTCCCCGAGGTGGGTGACATCTACCTCCTGCGCCACATCCTCCGCGACTAGGATGACGAGCGGAGCCGAACGATCCTGGCCAATGTCCGGGCCGCCCTGCCGGAACCGGCTCGGGTCCGGGTGGCGGAGTGCGTGCTTCCCCCGGGTAATACCGAATCCTTCGCCAAATGGCTTGACCTGACCATGATGGTAATCCCCAGAGGCCGGGAGCGAACCGAGGCCGAGTACCGGGAGCTGTTCGAGGCGGCCGGACTGGAGCTAACCCGCATCATCCCCACAGCCTCGGAGATCCACCTGATCGAGGGACGCAAGGCCTAGCCGCCCTTCGCCCCTTCAGTCCCAATCCCCCCGCTCTCCGCGTGGCCTGTCCCCCTACCCTCCTTTGCGATCTTCGCTTCCCGCTAGAAATAGAAGATCCCTTGAAAGCTCACGTGCCTCACATCGTCCATTAGGAACGTGTATTCCACGGTCACGTCCACGTTGGGCGCCACCCGGTATCCGGCTCCGAAGCCGGCACTGAAATCGAGCTCATCATCGTCGCCGGCCCGGCCATCGAAATCGAGGTTCTTAAACACGAATCCGGCCCGGCCCCGGAGATGGAATTGCTGGATGGGGAATTTGTACAGGGCGTATGCCCCGAACGAGGTGATATCCAAGTCGTTGCCGCCCGCTTCGGGGGAGATCAGGCTCCGGGTAAATTCCCCTTCGGCACTCCAGTTCCCCGCCATCTTCTGGCTGAGCTCCGGGAGCCCGACGCCGCCTCGGGCAATGACCGCCATGCCGTCGTCCGAGGTATCTGCATTTTGTAAGGCCAAGCCGCCCCCTACATAGGCCTCCCTGGATTGGGCCAGGGCGGTTCCGGAGGCCAGACCTCCGACTATCAAAAGCAGGCATAGGGTAAGGGTGCCAGCGAAGCGGGTCATGGATGTACCCCCGTGTTGAACAGACGGGCTCATGGATTGGGAAAATAGGATAACCGGGTTCTTCTCGCGGGAGAAGAAGTCCCCGTTCCGCCCCAACAAGGTGCCCTCCCCTCTCGTCTGTCTCCCGGAAGGGACTGCGTACCGGAACCAACCCCCAAGGGAGTACGTGACCAAGGGTAGGGGTTTTTGCCATGGAAGGAAGACCAGTGGCGCGCATGTTTCGGGCAATGGAACCGATCCTTGATGGGCCACCCATTGTGGTAGATTTGGGCTGCGCCGAGCCTTCCCGAAGAGCTTCTGCCCAATGCCACCAGCCCTCAAAGACGGGAATGAGAGAACAAAACCCTCTGGAGCACGAAGTCGCCCGAGTCATCGTGGATGCCCTTGGCCTGGAAGAGGTCAATGCGGAAAGGATCGACCCAGACGCCCCATTGTTTAGGGAGGGGCTGGGGCTGGATTCCATTGACGCCTTGGAGATCGCACTGGCGGTATCCCAGCAGTTCGGGGTCCAGCTACGAGCGGACGACGAAAAGAACATGGAAATCTTTGCCTCCCTGAAAAATTTAACCAACTATATTCGGGAGAACCGCCCGTCCGGATAGCCCGACCAGCCCATCCCAATTTCGGACCGAGGTCCCCTTCTGGCCGCCCCAATCTCTATTGCTACGCATCCCTTACCTTCTTCTGTATCCCCTACTGATCCATCTGACCCTCTTCCTTGAGCAGGAGCGGGTCGCTGGGGGGCTTCTGGTAGCGGTTGGATTGGCCCCCATACTCGGGGATCTTTTCAAAACCCGCGGGATCCATTGGCTCCGCCTTCCCTTTCTGGGACTGGCCTTGGCCGGGATCGCCTTCTTGTTCTATCCCCATGAAGAACGGCTGCTTTTCCTCCCCCCGGTAGTAGTCACCATGGTCGTGCTCGGCTTGTTCGCCGCCTCCCTCATGCCGGGAAGAGTCCCCCTCATCACCCAGATCTCCCGGTCGATACGGGGTTATTGTGACCCCGAGATCGACCACTACACCCGCAGGGTTACCCAGATGTGGACCGGGGTCCTCACCTTCTTGGCAATCGAGGTGGCTTGCCTTTCGCTTTTCGCCCCCCTGCCCGTTTGGGCACTGGTAACTGGACTCTTGAACCACATCCTCGTGTTCGCGGTATTCCTGGGGGAATACCTTTTCCGGCTTCACCATCTGCGGAGCCATTTTCATCCGGGGTTCGGGGCTTTCCTGCGGGGTATGGCGCGTGTAGATTGGTCGGCCGTGAAACCTTGAATGGGCGAGTCGACGTTACCGGTTAGAGTTATGTGCTTTATTAAGGATTCTATTCAAATCATTGACCTATCGGGATAAAAAGACCGTGGATCCGGGCCATCCCTGCCTCCCGGGTCATTTCCCCGATCACCCCATCGTCCCGGGATCTCTTCTCCTGGAAGAGGTCCAAAACAGCCTCCACAACTGGCGCCCCGATTTCCAGGTGGGGCGATTCAGCCGGGTAAAGTTCCTGCGGCCGATCGGTCCGGGGGATCCCTTCGAGGTGATCCTGGAGGAGTCCGGTCGCGACCGGATTTCCTTCGCATGCTACTGCGATGGGACCCTGGTGGCCTCCGGGAAGGTGGCAAGGGCAGCCACGCGGCCTTGAGCGAGAGCTCGGCCGCACCGGGTGTCGAGCGGGGCACCCCCGGAGCGGTCAAGCTGATCCTTCGGCTCGCCCTCGCCTTGGGCCGCCCCTCCACCCGGGTCCTGCTTCTCCCCATTACCGCCTACTTCTTCGTCACCGCTCCCTTACAAAGGAAGGCCTCCCGGGCCTTTCTGGAGCGCGCCCTGGGACGCAAGCCCTCGCTGCTGGATCTGTGGCGCCACTTCCACTGCTACGCGACTACCCTCCTGGACAAGGTCTACATGCTGGCGGATCGCCCTGAAGTCCTGGAGTTTCGCCTCCATGGAACGAAGGGGCTGGACCGCGCCCTTGAGCAAGGGCCGGGGTGCATCCTCCTCGGCAGCCACCTGGGGAGCTTCGAGGTCTTGCGGGTCCTGGCCCTGCACCACACGGATCGCCCCATAAAGGTCGTGATGGAAACCGCTCAAACCCCGGAAATCGATCGGGTCCTGGAAGACCTGAGCCCGCGGATCAAGGATTCGGTGATCCCCCTCGGATCCCCGGGGGCCTTGCTCCGGGTCCAGGAGAGCCTGCAGGCGGGGGCGATGGTGGGCTTCCTGGGGGACCGGATGGTCAGCCCCAATCGAGCCTTGCCGGTACCCTTCTTCGGGGAGCCGGCCCACTTCCCCACGGGCCCCCTTTATATCGCCCTCCGCCTGAAGATTCCCGTTATTCTGTTCTTCGGGATCTATCGAGGCGGGAATCGCTACGACGTCCATTTCGAGCCATTCCTGGCCCCTACCTCGATTTCGGAGGAGGGGGAGCCCGACTTGCCGCGTGAGCTGGGCCGATACGTTTCCCGGTTGGAGACCTATGCCCGCCAATACCCCTACAACTGGTTCAACTTCTATGACTTTTGGTCCCGCTAGCCTCTTCGGGATGCTCCTTGTGGCCTTGGTCGCCGGAACGGCAGCGGCAGCTTTGGACTGGGACCTCGAAGCCCTCATGAGCCGGTTGGAAGAAAAGGGAACCTACCGGGCCACCTTCCACCAGACCAAGCACCTGGACGCCCTTGAAGAGCCACTGGTGCTGAAGGGGTCGCTCCTCTACGAGCCCCCAGATCACCTGAAAAAGGTCGTAACCCAACCCCATGAAAAGATCTACGAAATCCGCGGCGACCGCCTAACCATTGCCACTCCCGAAGAAGATACCCGACGGCTGACGATCACCGATCACCCCCTGTTGCAGACCTTCGTTGCCACCATGCGGGGGATCCTATCGGGAGACCTGGGGGCCCTCGAGGAGGATTACCACCTCCAGCTACAAGGGGGCCCGGACCAGTGGTCACTGCGGCTGCGGCCAAAGGACTCCCAGATCGGGGAGAAGATCAAGCGGGTGGTGGTTCGCGGCAGGGAAGGAAGCGTGCTGTCGGTAAAGACGGTCGAGCCCAACGGCGATTACTCCCTCCTGGAGATAAGTCCGGACCGTGGGCAGTGACCGCCCCTTGGCCATCCTGGTCGCTTGGATCCTGGGCCTGAGCCTCCTGGGGGCCTGGACGGCCTATCGTATGCCGGTTTCCTCGGATCTCACGCTCTTTCTGCCCCAGGCGGCAAGCACCCAGGAGTACGTCCTCCTCGATCAGCTCCATGAGGGGGTCGGGAACCGGATCCACTTCGCCGCGGTCTCCGGGGCGGATGCCGCCGCCCGGGCAAAGGCCAGCCGAACCCTGCGGTCCCGCTTGGAGGCCTCCCAGCACTTCCTGCGGGTAGCCAACGGCACCGAGCCATTCCAGGGACCCGAGCGGGATTTCCTGCTCCGGCACCGCTACCTGCTCAGCCCAGAGGTCAGGCCGGCTCGCTTCGAGCCGGAATCCCTGACGGCAAGCCTTCGTCAGCGCCTGGACGAGCTGCGGGCACCCACCTCCCTGGTGACCAAAGACCTCTTGGCTCGGGATCCCACAGGGGAGCTCCTGGCCATCCTGAAACGCCTGGAAAACCCGTCCAACCCGCAGCGCAGCCGAGGAGTCTGGGTCAGCCGGGGCGGTGAGCAGGCCCTGCTCCTGCTATGGACCCGGGCTCCGGGAACGGCTCTGGAGGCGCAGCAGTCGGCCCAAGAGGCTCTACAAAAGGCCTTCCAAGAGGTTCCGGGGAGTGACCGCCTCCGGCTTGAGGTGACCGGCCCCGGTGTCTTCGGGGTCGAGGCTCGGGACCGCATACGCCGGGAGGCCTCTCGGCTGACCCTCCTCGGCACCTTGGGAGTAGGGGTCCTGCTCCTGTTCCTCTTCCGCTCGGCCCGGATCCTGCTCCTGACCGCTCTGCCCCTGGCCACAGGAGTCCTAGCCGGGGCGTGGGCCGTTTGGCTGAGCTTCGGGGCCGTCCACGGGATCACCCTCGCCTTCGGGATCACCCTTCTGGGAGTGGCCCTCGATTACCCCCTGCATCTGCTAACCCAGGTCGCCGGCAGCACCCCTGCCCGTTCCGCCCTATCCAGGGTTTGGCCCACCCTTCGACTGGGCGTGCTCACGACGGTGGCAGCCTACGCCATCCTGGCCACCACCGAGTTCCGGGGCCTCGTGCAGCTGGGAATATTTGCTGCAACCGGACTGGCCACCGCTGCAGCGACAACTCGGTGGGCCCTGCCGCCGGTCTGCCCGGCCGAGAAACGCCGCGAATGGCCGCGCTTGGCCCTGGGACGCTGGCTTCGTCCCTCGTGGGTGCTGGGTACGGTCCTCCTCGCTGCGGCTGCAGCCTCCGTGCCGATTTCCATCTGGAGCATGCCGGAGGCATTGGAACGGGACCTTCGCGCCCTCAGCCCGGTGCCGGAAGCGCAAATGGAGCGCTTCCAGGAGCTGCGAGAGCAGCTGGGCATGCCCGATTATCGGCACTTCCTGATTGTAACCGGGGAGTCCCGCCAGAAAGCCCTGGAGAAGGCCGAAGACCTTTCGGGGTCGCTGGCTTCCCTGGTCGAGGAAGGTCGGATCGAGGCCTACCGGAGCCCGGTGGCGGTGCTTCCCAGCGTAGCGACCCAGCGCCAGCGCCAGCGCAGCCTTCCTTCCCGGCAACGGCTAGCAGCCAATCTGGAAGGGGCCACCCGGGACCTGCCCTTCCGGGAGGGTTTGTTCCAGCCCTTCCTAGAGGATGTCCACCGGGCTCGAGATCAGGCCCCCGTCCGGTTACCGGATCTGGAGGGTACTTTCCTCTTTTACCGTGCCGCCAGCCTGCTTACGAGCCTCCCCCGGGGCCACAGCGCCCTCATCCCCTTGAAAGGGACGGAGGGCTCCGATCCCCTCGAGGCCGCCGCCGGTGTTACAGGGCCTGAGGTGCTGCCCTTGGAGCTCGGACCGGCCACCGACAGGCTGGTGTACCGCTTCATGGGGGCCGGCATGAGCCGCCTTGGGATCGGCCTGCTGGTGCTGGTCCTGGTATTGGCCGTCGGACTACGCTCGAGCCGGCGTCTTCTCGGGGTGGTTACCCCCGTGGTCCTCGCCCTGATGACCACCCTCGGACTCCTGCTTACCTTCGGCGAGCAGCTGACCCTCTTTCACGTTCTCGCCCTGCTGCTGGTTTTCGGGATTGGAGTGGATTACACCCTTTTCTTCGAGCGCCCCGGGCCCGATGCTGCTTACCGGGAGCGGACCCTCCACGGCCTAGTAGCCTGCGCCGGGTCGACTTTGCTGGTCTTCGGGCTCCTGGCCACCTCGGACATCCCCGTCCTACACCAGCTGGGGCTTACCGTGTTCCTCGGGGCATTGGCCAGTTTCCTGACGGCCCTGACTTTCGCTCGGCGGCTGTCCGGCTCGGCGGCTCCTCAGGGCGAGCCCTTGATTCCTCGGGCCCGGAGCTGAATCAATTGTCGCCAGGCCCTAGAGCCTCCCAGCCGCCCGACCACGCCGGAAGCGGTTTCCATTCCTGGCCGTTTGGTCGACAATGAAAACAGGCGTTTGGCCCTTCGGAGTAAGGTCCGGGTAGGGCGTTCCGCAACAGCCAACCAAAGGAGCGAGCCGGGGTTTCCGTGTGGCGCCCCCTTCTCCCGTACCGATCGATCCCATGAAGCCCCTCCCCATCTCCACCTACACCGTGGTAAGCGCCCTCGGCAGGGGAAACGAGGCCCACGCGCAGGCCTTGTGGACCGAGCGCGGCGGGCTTCGGCCCTGCGATTACGAGGACGCCTTGCTCGATACCTGGATCGGCCGCGTAGAGGGCCTGGAGGAGACCGAGGTCCCTCCTGGGTACGAGCCCTTCGATTGCCGGAACAACCGCTTGGCCCTGCTGGGATTGGAAACGGACAGTTTTGCCGAGCGGGCCCGGCAAGCCCTGGAGACGTACGGATCGAACCGGGTCGCCCTGTTCCTCGGAACCAGCACCGCCGGAATCCGGCAAACGGAGCGCATGGTTGCCGAGCTGGTAGAGCACGAGATCCCGCCCGATACCTACCACTATCGGGAGAGCCACGACCTGTTCTCCCTCGGGGATTTTGTGGGGCGGTACCTGGGCTTGGAGGGCCCCCAATTCGTCGTATCCACTGCCTGCTCCTCGAGCGCCAAGGTCTTCGCGGCGGCTCACCGCCACGTTCAGGCGGGTCTCTGCGACGCTGCGGTGGTGGGAGGGGTGGACTCCCTTTGCCTCACCACCCTCTACGGGTTCAACGCCCTCGAGCTCATCTCCGCCTCCCCCTGTCGCCCCTGGGATCGGGAGCGGAGCGGTCTCAGCATCGGCGAAGGGGCGGCCTTCGCCCTGGTCGAGCCGCGCGCAGGGCAAGGGCCCGCCCTGCTCGGCTACGGGGAAAGCAGCGACGGGCACCACATCGCCTCGCCCCATCCCGAAGGGAAGGGCGCCGCCTCTGCCCTGTGCTCGGCCTTGGAGCGGGCGGGACTCGGGCCTGGGGACATGGACTACGTCAACCTCCATGGCACCGCCACCCCCTCCAATGACCGCTCCGAGGACCGGGCGATGGCGTCCTGGTTTGGCGAGGACGTCCCCTGCAGTTCCACCAAGGGATGGACGGGTCATACCCTGGGCGCTGCCGGGGCATTGGAGGCGGTATTCTGCCTGCTCGCCATGGAAAGGGGATTCCTGCCGGCCACACTGAACCTCGAGGATCCCGATCCCGAGCTCTCCCTGCCGCTCCTGCGCCACAGCCGAGGCGAGCAGCCGGCTCACACCCTGAGCAATTCCTTCGGGTTCGGGGGAACCAACTGCTCCCTCGTTTTCGGGCGGGCGAATTGACTCCGGTACGAATCCTCACCGCGGCCATCAACGCCCCTGGCCTGCCCGACTGGGCCACGGCCCGAGGGGTTTTTGGGCAGCTGGAGTCATTGGAGCCCGCTACCCTGCCCTTTTCCAAGACCGGACTCCTGCCGCCCAACGAAGAGCGCCGCACCACCGGAACCATCCAGCTGGCCCTTCGGGTTGCCCGCCAGGCCCTTGAGGAAACGGATCAGCGGCCCGAGGATCTGGCCACGGTTTTTGCATCCAGCTGCGGGGATGCCGAGGTGGTCCTGCGGATCTGCCGCTCCCTGGCCCTCCAGGGGCGGCCGGTTTCCCCCATCCAGTTCCACAATTCCGTACACAACGCCGCGGCGGGGTATTGGCACATCGCATGGGGGTCCATCGCCCCTTCCGTCAGCCTTGCTGCCTACGACGGCACCTTCGCCGCCGGGCTCCTGGAAGCGGTCACCCAGGTCCTGACGGAGGATCGGATCGTCCTGCTAGTCGCCTATGACTTGCCGCCGCCTCCCCCGATCCGGGAGGTGCGACCGATCCGGGACCCGTATGGGATGGCGCTGGTGCTCGCGCCCGAGGGGATCCACGAGCACACGGATTGGGGGACATTGAGCTTGTCCCTCGTTTCGGAGGAGCCGGAGACCGGTTTCGAGGCGTCCGAGCTGGAATCCATCCGGCTGGGCAACCCCGCCGCCCGTAGCCTTCCCTTGTTGCAGCTCCTCGCCCTCGGCGGGAGCGACCGAGTGGTCCTCCCCTATACGTCCCGTAGTGGCCTGGCAGTGGAGCTTAACGCCCCATGATCGAGGGAGCGGCCCTCAGCCGGTTAATCCCCCACGCCGGGGAGATGTGCCTGCTCGAAACCGTGGAGGCGTGGACAGAGGAATGGATCCGGTGCCGCACGGCTTGCCACCGGTGGCCGCAACACCCCTTGCGCCGCAACGGGCGACTCGAGGCCGTCCACGCCTTGGAGATCGGGGGCCAGGCGGTGGCCATCCACGGGAGCCTGGCCAGCTCCCGGCAGGAAAAGGATCCTCAAGCACCGAAGTATCTCGGGGGCATCCGCGATCTCACACTCATCCCCGACCCGTTGGAGTCGATACCGGATGATCTGGTCGTTACGGCCACCTGCCTTGGGTCCCAGGGGGAAAGCGGGGTGTATCGGCTGGGGGTAAGCGGCGGCGGTCGGGACATCCTCTCCGCCCAGATCACAGTTATGGGCCACCGCGGGGACCCACCATGAAACGGGCCCTGGTCACGGGAGGCAGCGGGGACATCGGCGCCGCCATTGCCCGGCGTCTGGCGCAGGAAGGCCTGGAGGTCATCATCCATGGCCATACCCACCCGGAAGCCGCTGAGCGCCTGGCCGAGGAGCTAAGCCAAGCGGGCCATCGGGCGCGCTCCGCGGCCTTCGATGTCGCCGATGGCGCAGCCACCCGCGGGGCTTTGGAGACCATTCTGGAGGAGGGGCCAGTCCAGATCCTGGTCAACAACGCGGGTAGCCATTGGGACGCCTCCTTCGCCGGGATGTCGGAGGAGCAATGGGGCCAGGTCCGCGGGGCCTCGCTGGACGGATTCTTTAATGTCACCCAGCCGCTCACCCTGCCCATGGCCCGATGCCGCTGGGGCCGGATTATCAACCTCAGCTCGGTTGCGGGGGTAATGGGCAATCCCGGCCAGGTCAATTACGCCGCCGCCAAGTCCGGCCTTCACGGGGCCACCCAGGGCCTGGCGCGGGAACTGGCCTCCCGGAACATCACCGTCAATGCCGTGGCCCCGGGGATTATCGAAGGGGGACAGTCCCGTGAGAGCTTCGGTGAAGCGTCCATCCAGGAGCTGGTCCCCATGAGGCGCGCCGGCGAGCCCCGGGAGGTGGCCGCGCTGGTGGTCTTCCTGGCCTCCGAAGAGGCCGCCTATATCTCGGGGCAGATCATCTCCATCGATGGGGCGATGACCTAATGCCTCGGTTTTCCGGGATCGCCGTGGTGATTCCCGCCTTCAATGAGGAAGCTACCTTGGGCCAGGTGGTCCAGGAGGTGCTGGCCTATACCGACAAGGTCTGGGTCGTGGACGACGGCTCCACGGATGGGACGCGCCGGGTGGCCGGGGAGCTACCGTGCCGGATGCTCCACCACCCGGGAAACCGGGGGAAAGGGGTCAGCCTGCGGGAGGGCCTGGGGGCGGCCCTTTCGGCGGACGAGCCGGAGGCGGTAATCACCCTGGATGCGGATGCCCAGCACCCCCCCGAGGCCATACCCCGCCTCGTACAGGCTTTCCAGGCGGGCTCCAGCCATCTGGTCCTGGGGGCCCGTCTCGACGATCGGGACAGGATGCCCCGTACCCGCCGCGTGGGAAACGCCTTTGCCGATTTCTGGATCGGGCGGATGGCGGCGGGGATATCCATCAAGGATTGCCAAACCGGATTCCGGCTGTACAGCGCGGCCCTGCTGCGCCAGCTCCCCATAGAGGCCGTCCCCGGGGACGGCTTCGAGCTGGAAGGTCGCCTCTTGGTGGAAAGCGCCAGGCGGGGGTTCAGGGTGGTCAATACGGCCATCCCCGCCATCTATCCCGAAACGGCCCGGCCCAGCCACTACCGGCCGCTGTTTGACACGCTTCGAATCGGGACCATGGTCGCGGCAAGCATCTTCTTGCGCCCCCGGTGGGGAAGGCCCGATGCCCCCCGTTGGCCGGCGCGTTAGCCACCGGGCCCTACCGCAATGGCCCCTTCCCCCCTACCTCTCCTTCCCGGGTCTTGCCTTCTATGACCCAGACGGCCTCGGACCCGAATTGCTTCACCGACGTGGCGGTCATCGGGGGCGGCCCTGGAGGCGCAACGGTCAGCTCCCTTTTGGCCGAGAAGGGGTGGCGGGTGACGCTCTTCGAGAAAGACGCATTCCCCCGCTTCCACATTGGTGAATCCCTCCTACCCCGCAACCTCGCCATCTTTGCCCGCCTCGGGGTCCTCGACGGCATCCGGCGGATCGGGGTCCCCAAACGAGGCGCCGAGTTCATCCCCCACATTCCCAACCGAAGCACCCGGACGTTCTATTTCTCCGAGGCCCTGAAGCCCATCTCCCCTTACGCCTTCCAGGTACCCCGCGACGGGTTTGACCGCTTGCTCCTGGACAATGCCCGGCACAAGGGGGTGACGGTCCACCAGCCAGCCACTGTGGACGGGATCGAACTGGACAGGGCCGGTACCCACGAGCTGCAGGTGCGAGGGGAAGAGGGAGACCGCCAGCTCTGGCGCTGTTCCTTCTTGGTGGACGCCTCGGGGCGGGACTCCTTCCTGGGCCGGCGCCTCCGTTGGAAATGGAAGAATCCGCGAAACGACATGGCGGCCATTTACGCCCATTTCCAGGATGGTCAGCGCCGGCAAGGGCCCGATGAAGGCAATATCAGCGTCTACTGGTTCGAGCAGGGCTGGCTATGGCTGATCCCGCTTCCCGGGGGAGTCATGAGCGTGGGGGCGGTCTGCGGGATGGATTATCTCCGGAGCCGGAGGGGCTCCCTGGCGGACTTCTTTCGAGAAACCATCGAGCGCTGCCCCGAGGCCCGCGATCGGCTCACCGGCGCCCATCGGATCGGGGAGATCCACGCGACCGGGAGCTACTCCTACCGCTCCCGCAAAAGCTACGGCCACCGGTTCCTCATGGTGGGGGATGCCTATACCTTCCTGGATCCGGTGTTCTCCAGCGGGGTGCTGCTCGCCATGCGGGGTGGGGAGCTGGGCGCGGAGACCGTGGACCAGGCCCTGCGCCGGCCGCGGCGGGGATGGCTCTACCTCAGGCGGCATCAGCGCCAGATGGACCGCGCCATCGGGCGTCTGGCCTGGTTCGTTTATCGGTTCCACACGCCGGCCATGCGAGAGCTGTTCTCCCTACCCGGGGCCGGTGAAGTGGCCCGGGACCGGAGCAACCTGTTCCGGATGAAGGCGGCGGTCATCTCCCTCCTCGGAGGCGATTTCTTCTATCCCCGGGGAATCAGGCTGCCCCTGCTCCTGTTCAAGGGCGTGTATTACGTCACTGCCATGCGGTACCGTCGTGCCCCCCGCTCCTAGTCCCCGGCCGCGAGCCGGCGACGGATTGGCTTCCTAATTGGTCTGCTCGTACAGGGCGAGGACCGCCTGATGGGGCAGCTTGCCGGCGCCGGTGCGAGGTAGCTCGGCGACAAACCGGATGGGGCGCGGCAGGAAGACCTCGTCCACGTAGGCGCGCAGGCCTCGTCGGATCGCTTCGGCTTCGAGCTGGGGGGCGACCACCAGGGCGGCAAGGCGCTCCGGCCTTCCCGAGCCCTGAACCGAAGGCACGAAGACAACGCCGTCCTCGACACCCGGGATCCGCAGCAGGGCCTGATTGAGCTGGGCCAGGGAGGTCCGTTTGCCACCGATGTTCACCAGGTCCTCGGACCGGCCGGTGATCCGGAAAGCCCCGGACCCCAGCAGCTCCAATTGATCCTGCAGGGGGTAGCCCCGGGGAAGGTGGCGGGCACCGGCCCATACCTGGCCTCCTTCCCGGGTCAGCTCGAACCCGGGGAATGGGGTCCAGGCCTCCTCCTGGGAAGGCCGACGCCGGGCCATACTGCCCACCTCCGAGCAGCCGTAGATCTCATACACCCGAGTGCCATACCGGGTCTCGATGCCGGAGGCGATCGCGGGATCCAGAGGGGCGGTTGCCGACCACACGGCGTCCAAGGCGGGCAGCTCCAGGTCGGGATCGGCCAGGGCCCGCAGGTAGGGCGGGACGCTAACCAGGACTCGGGGCCGGGGAACCGATTCCAAGGCCGCCGCGATCTCCGTGGGCATGAAGGGCTGGGCGCTGCTGGTTGCCACCCCGCCCAGCAACGGCAAGAGCACGGAGGTTTCCAGGCCGTACATGTGCTGCGGGGGCACGGTGGCAACCACCTGGGTGGCAGGGCCTTCGGCCAGACCCATTTGGGCGGCATTGATTAGGGTGCTCTCGTAAAAGGTTCGCCAAGGCTTCTCGATCGACTTGGCCTGCCCCGTGCTCCCGGAGGTGAAGACGATGGCCGCCGGGTGCTCCCCATCGATCTCCGGAACGGCGGGGCCCTCCCCTCGGCCTTGCGGGCTGGGTACCCTCGAGGCTCCGCTCAGCCGCCCCAGGTCCTGGGCGTCGTCCGTAAGCACGTAGGCATGGGGATAGCGGGCCCGGATGTCCTCGATGGTGGGAGCGAGGCGGTTGGGAGGAAGGAGATTGGTTCGCCCGGCCACGAGGGTGGCCGCAAAGGCCCGGGTAAATCGGTAGCGATCCCGGCACAAATTGATAACGTCGCCCGGAGGCAGGCGCTCGGCTAGCTCCCGGACCTCAGCCAGGAATTGGCCCACAGTGACGCCCTGGCCATTCCGGTAGGCCAAGACCTCCTGGGCTCCCTTATGGGTCAGAGGCAGTCGACTCAAGGGCTTAGGGGTATCCGATTGTCACCGTTGCGACCGCGCCACGCCCGCACAGGGCCCGGCAGGTCGCGTAGGAGCGCGGCCTGGGGGGATCTTCGGGAAACCTCGGGCCAGCTAGGGAATGGCCCGTTCCGGACCCAATCCCGTTGCGCCAAGTTGGGTTGCCAGCCTCCGCGGGAGGCTCCATCGTAGTGCCCGACGGCTATGTTGGCCAATGGGATGGCCCCGTGGCTCCGGGGCGATTGCCCCTTGCTGGCCCCCTTTGTAGGACGGGGGAAGGGATCCGGCAACGGATTGGCGGTAAGAAGGGAGGTGACCCGTGACGCTGCAGGCCCGAGGCCGGGATCCTGACCTACCGGTACGGGTCCCCCTTTCCGTTCACTCCGGACCCGAAGGGACCTCGTCCTATAACGGATTGCTGGGAAGGTTTTGCTTCCTGCCCAACAGGCCCGTCCAGCAGGAGGACCTCGCGAGCGATCTCCATTACCTTGGCGGAGACCGAGCCGCCGAATACTGGCAGGCGGAGGGGGAGGTGGTACGGGGGCGCGAAGACAGCCTCTCCTGGGCGGCCACCGATAGCCTCCTGCTGACCAGCCTCGCCCTGCCCTGCGGCTCCCGTTCGGACCCCGCCCCGGTGTCACGAGAGGGCTATCGCCGCCTGGTGGATTGGACGCGGGATCTTGGGTATCCGTGTCTGTTGCGTACCTGGAACTTCTTTCCCGGGATCAATCGGGGCCAAGGGGATTCGGAGCGCTACCGCCGCTTCTGCCTTGGGCGCAGTATAGGGCTCGAAAATCGGGGGATTCGGACCTCGGATCTGTGTGCCGGAACGGCCGTAGGCACTCAAGGGGACCGCCTCCTGATCCATTTGCTGGCCGGAACCACCCCCGGGATGCCGGTGGAAAACCCCCGCCAGGTTGCGGCCTATCACTATCCCCGAAACTACGGGCTACGCAGCCCCTCTTTCGCCCGGGCCATGGCCGTGGGCCTGGGAGCGGAGCGCCACGGCCTGTTGATTTCGGGTACCGCCAGCATCGTGGGCCACCGTACCATCCACCCGGGTCAAACCCTGCCCCAACTGGAAGAGACCATCCAGAACCTTGAGGCCCTGGTGAGCGAGGCGGGAAGGAAGCTGGGAAAGGCCAGCTCGCCGGCCTTCGGCCGCAACAGCATGCTTCGGGTCTATGTGCGCCACGGGGCTTTTTGGGAGGCCATTGCCGCCCGCTTGCAAGCCGTCTGGCCCGAAGCCTCCCTCGCCGGCCTGCAAGCGGATCTTTGCCGGAAGGACCTAGTGGTGGAGATCGAGGCCTTCCATGCCTTCTAGGGAGCCGGAGGAGGCCCGTGGCCTGCGACCCCATCGGGCGATCCCGGAGTACTACGGGAGGGCCGAGAAGCGCCAACGGTGGGTGGTGCACATGTTCGACGCCGCTGCCGCCCACTACGACCGGATTACCGACGTGATGTCCTTGGGGACGGGGCGCTGGTATCGCGCAGGGGCGCTGCACCGTCATGGGCTAAGGCCAGGACACCGTTTGCTTGATGTCGGGGCCGGTACCGGAGTGATCGCCCGATCCGCCCAGGATCAAGTCGGGCCCGAGGGGGAAGCGGTGGCTCTGGATCCCAGCAGGGGCATGCTGGAGCAGGCAAGGAATCGCGGAGTGGCCCACGGCGTGGCCGCGCAGGCGGAACAGCTACCCTTCCCCGACGAGCGCTTCGACATGCTCACCATGGGCTATGCCTTGCGCCATGTGGCGGATCTGGAGACCACCTTCCGCGAGTACGCCCGCTGCCTGACCCCCGGGGGCCGGCTCCTCCTGCTGGAAGTCACTCCACCCCGAAGCCGGCTGGGCCATGCGGCCCTGAGGCTCTACATGCGCCGCCTGATCCCGGTCATCGCCCGACTGATCAGCCGCTCCAAGGAGCCCCAGCTGCTCATGAATTACTACTGGGACACCATCGAGAACTGCGTTCCCCCGGAGGCCATCGAAGGCGCGCTAAGAGCGGCCGGATTCGAGCAGGTGGGCCGCCACGTCGCTTTCGGGATCTTCAGCGAGTATTCCGGGACAAAGACGCTCGACGGGGAGGGCCCTTCCTAGCTCGGCGCCCTTTCCGGATCGAAGGAAGGGGAAAGGGGTCAAAAACGGGACCAAGGGCGACAGGGGCTGGGAGCTCTACTCAAAAACCTTTCAAAATCTGGAGGCTGGGGCGGGAATCGAACCCGCGTAGAACGGATTTGCAGTCCGTCGCATGGCCATTCTGCCACCCAGCCCGAAAAGAGCGAGGACCCGGAGCGAATCTATAACCTCCCCAATGGCGGGGTTTTTCCGGGAAGCCGCTCACCTTCCCAAACCGCCCCCGGGCTGTCAAGAACGGTCGCTCAGGACTCGCCGGTCGTCGACTCCGTCCGGAAAACCAGCGGCAGGGCCGCCCTGAGGTAGACCACCATGGACCACAGGGTTAGCACGGCCGCGATGCTCAGCAGGACCACACCCCAGAAATGGGCATCCAGGCCATAGACCGGGCCGTGCAGCAGGAGCAGCACGATGGCCCCCATCTGCAGCCCGGTCTTGACCTTGCCCATCCAGGAGACCGCAACGGCCGCCCGCTCGCCCAGCTCGGCCATCCACTCGCGCAGGGCCGAGATGGTGATTTCCCGGCCGATGATGATCACCGTCAGGATAGCGGGGGCGCGCTCGTCCGCGGTAAGCAGCACCAGGGCCGTGGCCACCATGAGCTTGTCCGCGACCGGGTCCAAAAAGGCCCCGAAGGCGCTGGTCTGGTGGTAGCGCCGGGCCCAGTATCCGTCCACCCAATCCGTGACCGCCGCCACCACGAACACCGTGGTGGCGCTGATGTAGCCGATCCACCCCGGGAGCCAGAATAGCCCCATCAGGAGCGGGATCGCCCCGAGACGGATCAGGGTGAGGATGTTCGGGACGTTCCAGGTCACACCTAACCCCCGGAGTGGAAAGCGCTGTAGATCCGCTCGGCCAGGCCCCGGCTGATGCCTTCCACCTTGGCCAGATCTTCCACGCCCGCGCTGCGGATCCCCTTCAATCCCCCGAAATAGTGCAGTAGGGCCTTCTTGCGCTTGCCCCCGATCCCCGGGATGGTGTCCAGGGAGGACTCGCGCCGGCCCTTGGCCCGTCGGGTACGGTGCCCGGAAACGGCGAAGCGGTGGGCCTCGTCCCGGATCTGCTGCAACAGGTGCAGCGCCGGCGAGTGCTCATCCAGGCGCAGGGGCCCATCCTCCCCCGAAAGCCAGAGCTCCTCGTCTCCGGGACGGCGCTCGGGGCCTTTGGCGATGGCCAGCAGGGGCACTCCGGTGATCTGCAGCTCCTCGAAAACCCGCTCGGCCACGTGGAGCTGGCCTTGGCCGCCGTCCACGATCACCAGATCCGGGAAAGGGGCCTCCTCCCGCTTGAGACGCCCATAGCGCCGGGTAAGGGCCTCCTCCATGGCGCCGTAGTCGTCCCCGGCGCCCACCTCCCGGATGTTGTACCGGCGGTAGTCGGACTTGCGTGGCCCTTCGGCGTCGAACACCACGCAGGAGGCGACCGTGCCCTCCCCCTGCGT